>DBKZ01000025.1:219-11355 GCA_002297415.1 Ruminococcaceae bacterium UBA737 | reverse complement strand
ATGACCACTTCGATACCTCTCCATGTATGTTAACTCGGAAAGCCGAGATTAACGCAAATATTCGGTTGTATTAGAATTCCTGTTAGAACTCACGGTGTGCCTGCGGCGGGCAAGTACCCGAAACCCGCACGGTTAAAGGCTTTTTGGAAGATTGGCTTCCGTTAGCCGAAGGAGATTTCGAGTCAGCCCCGTTATGACCACTTCGATACGACTCCGGATATTTGCCGCACAAATGAATTATGCGGCAAAAAACATTATAAATTATCTGACCTGAAAAGTCAAGAGTTTTATCCGATAAAGCTTCCTATTGCGTCTATTAGCATACTGTTTCTTGTGGCGGAAATGTTATTTAAGAAAATTACATCCTTAGCGCCTGTTTCGGCGGCGAGCTGAGGGAGCTTTCTTGCGTCAACATTGGCAATATATCTGTAATCCACAACATAAACCGTCTGATAATTCTGCGTAAGGAACGGAACAAAGGCATTGCCGAAGGATTCCTTTACAACAATGCAAGCCGAGCCGTCATTTATCTGAGGATTTACGATATATCCGAACGGCTGATCTCCGCCGATAAAGGAAAGATATTTGCTGCTCGTGCCTAAATTGTTTCCGTCGGAAACTATCGACTTAGCTACTTCCGCTCCCTGAGCGGTTTTAGTCATAATCATATTAACCTGAGCGGGCTCGTAAGCAATAACCGTATCGGGGTTTGCGGCAAGGCGCGGATTCTTGCCCGACTGAGCATAGAAAGATCCTAAAAAGCCTTCAAATCTTCTCTCATTAAAAGCGCTAAGCGGCGCGGGAGCGACGCCCTTTGTTTTCATAAGTTCGCAATATGTATAATAAGCGCCGAGCGCCGTCCAGTGGTGGTCGGTCCTGAAATATAGGTACTCGTTTCTGTGCGCTCTTAAGGCAGAATATGCGTCCACCTTTTTTACATTTTCATTCATAACCGAATAAAAATAATTTATAGCATCTTTCTGATTTGTTGAATTAACGGAAGCGATAACATCATCGGGAGCGACTATGCCGATTGCCGTAGGGGCGATAATATCATAGACATTTGCGATACCCGACAGGTCGCTTGCGGCTTTATTTATATAAGCATTATATCTGTCCGCCAAGGACTGATTGAAATTATAATACTCATAAGCCGAATTATCAATCAAAAGAATAGCGCCTAAGTTTTCGACGATTTGCGCCGGAGGAACGGGCGGCTCAGAAGAAATCTGTTCCGAGGAAACCGCCTCTGAGGAAGAAGAGCTATCCGACGAAGCCGATTTATCTTCTTTTTTAACCTTCGGTACCTTGTCGGATTTTTCCACTTTGCCGTGAATCTGAACATTGGATTTACCGAAAGAGCCGTTTATAAAACCGTTGATTTTAACCAATGTATCTCTTGCAGGGAAGGTATCGGAATACCAAAGGCTTACATTATCAAACCAATCGCCCGAAAAGAACGAGGAAAATGAAAATTTCGGAAATTTAGCAAGCTCTCTTTTTTCTGTCTCCGACCTTTTGGGTCTAAGCGACGGAACGGCGGCTATAACCGTCGCCGCAAACAGCACAAGAAAGAATAGACGGACAAGGTTAAAATCTATTGCCTGTCTGAATCTCAGCTTTTTAATTTCAAGCTTGTTTTCTTTTGTTTTTTTATCTGTTGACAAGAAATTTTACACCTCGCTTGACTAAAACTGGAAATAAATAAACGGATTATAGGAATCGCCCGCGAGCGCCGCAACCGATATGAATAAAAGACCTATCGGAAGCAGAAGTCTTAAAATGAAATAAGCGGTTTTTAGCGCTCCGTTGCCTATAGCTTTTTCGAATAAAACCGCATTTGTCTTTTTAAACAGCGGAGTGCAGACAAGTACCGAGAATAAAAGGATGAACGCATACTGTCCGGCGATTGTGAGCGACTCGAAATCATAAAGCTTATTCCCGAAAGCGCCGAACATTCCCTTTAAAACATTAAGCACTGCGGAAAGATTTCTGAATCTGAAAAGAATCCAGCCGAAAAATACCGCAAGCAAAAGATAAATATGCGCAACAACGCTGTTTTTTATAAGCAGCCTTTGCAAAAACAGCTTTTCAAGCATAATAAATACAAAGAAATAAAGACCCCACAAGACATAATTCCATGAAGCGCCGTGCCAGAGACCTGTTAAAAACCAAACGACAAAAAGATTTATCACGGTTCTTAAAGTTCCTTTTTTACTGCCGCCGAGCGGAATATAGACATAATCCCTGAAAAACGAGCCTAAAGAAATATGCCATCTTCTCCAGAACTCAGAAACGCTCTTTGAAACATAAGGGTAATTAAAGTTTTCACGGTAATGAAAGCCTATCATTTTACCCATTCCGATTGCCATATCCGAATAAGCGGAAAAATCGAGATAAATCTGAAGCCCGTAAGCAAAAATACCGAGCCAGAGAGCAAGCATGCTTGACTCTTTTCCTACCGCCGCCGCGGCTTTACCCGAGACATCGGAGGTTATAAGCGCCTCGCAGGCGGCACTGCAGGCATTTGCGAGGACCGATTTTTTCGCAAGTCCGTATGTAAACCGCCGAATACCTTCGGCGGTTTCAAGCTTTGAAACCCTTCTGCTTTCAATCTGTCTTGAAACATCCTTATATCTTACTATCGGACCTGCTATACACTGATGAAAAAGGCTTACATAAAGCAAAAGCTTAAAGAAATCCTTTTGCGCCTCAACTTCTTTTCTGTAAACATCGACAACATAAGAAATAAGCTGAAAGGTATAAAACGAAATTCCTATCGGAAGAAGAATATTAGGAACGGCTTTCGGAAAGCCCGTTAAAATTTTAAGGTTTGAAAGAATAAAAGAGCCGTATTTAAAGACCGCAAGCAAGCCGAGATTTACAAAAAGCATTCCCGCAACCAAGAGCTTTGCTTTTACCGATCTTTCCGCCTGCTTTTCTATTCCTAAGGCGAAAAGATAGTCCGCAAGTGTCATAAAGATAAGAAGCAGAACATACACAGGCTCGCCGCAGGCATAGAATATGAGCGAGAAAACGAGCATTATTATATTCTTCGCTTTTATACTTCCCGCAAAGCTGTAGGCAAGCAAATTAAGAGGAAGAAAAAGAAAAATAAAAAGTAAACTCGAAAATACCAATTAAAACACCTTTTGATTACTTCATAAATTCATACATTGCTTTATAGCACATAAACACATCGAATTTGGCGGTTGTTTCAAACGGAGCGTGCATTGAAAGGACGGGAACGCCCAAGTCAACAACATCAACGCCCATATCCGCGATATATTTAGCAACAGTTCCGCCGCCGCCGATATCGACCTTTCCGAGCTCGCCTATCTGCCATTTGATTTTTGCATTATCAAGCATGGAGCGAATTTCGGCAACATATTCCGCCGAAGCGTCGTTAGTATCGCTCTTGCCTCTGGCGCCTGTATACTTAGTTACAACCACTCCGTAATTCAGGAAAGAAGCGTTGCGCTTTTCCATAACATCCTGAAATGTCGGGTCGGTCGCGGCATTTACATCGGCGGAAAGGCACTTTGAATTTCTGAGAGCTACCGTAGCGTCCTTACCGAAGCAATGGCAGATATCGCCTATTACATAGCGCAGGAAATCGGAGTTAAGTCCCGTATTACCCTCAGAGCCTATCTCTTCCTTATCGGTTAAAATGGCAAGTGCTGTTCTTTCGGGGCTTTCAACCTCTAAAACAGCCGTTAAAGCAGGATATGCGCAGACCCTGTCATCCTGACCGTAGGAGCCTATCATAGAGCGGTCAAAGCCGATGTCGCAGGATTTAAAAGCCGGAACCATTTCAAGCTCGGCTGAAAGGAAGTCTTCTTCGGTAACACCGTATTTCTCATTTAAGATTTTAAGGATATTAAGCTTAACAAGCTCGCTTCCCTCATCATCCTTAAACGGCATACTGCCGATAAGAACATTAAGCTCCTCGCCTCTTATTCCGTCCGACAAAGAGCGCTTGCACTGCTCGCTTGCAAGGTGCGGAAGAAGATCGTTTACAACAAATTTCGGGTCATTTTCGTCCTCGCCTATTTTAACCTCGGTTACAGTGCCGTCCTTTTTTGCAAAAACACCGTGAAGAGCGAGCGGAACTGTGGGCCACTGATACTTCTTTATTCCGCCGTAATAATGGGTTTTAAAAAGAGCAAGCTCTATCTCCTCATAAACGGGATTGGGCTTTAAATCAAGTCTCGGCGAATCAATATGCGCGGCGGTTATATTAAATCCGCTTTCGCAGTCCTGCTTTCCGATAACGGCAAAGGCGACGGTTTTCCCTCTGTTATTAAAATACACCTTATCGCCCGCACTGTATTTATTGTCTCTCGAAAACGGCTTGAAGCCCTTTTCCTCCGCCAGCGCTACCGCCGCTTTAACAGCCTCTCTTTCTGTTTTTGCGGAGTTTAAAAAGCTTTTATAGCCCTCGCAGTATTCAAAAATTCTTTTGTTTTCCTCTTCTGTTGCGGACAGAAGTCCGTTATCGTGCTTTAAAAAAAGCTTTTCTTTAAGTTCCTTGTAATCAGACATAATCTATTTCCCTTTCATATATGATTTTAAAATTTCTTCCGCCTCGGATAAAAAGGTTTCTATCCGAGCATCGTTATAAATTATATTATCTGCATTTTTTATATAAAAATCATCCGCTTTTCCTGCGTTTAATCTTAAAATCGCCGCTTCTTTTGAAATACCGTCCCTTTGCATTATTCTTTTAAGCCTTATTTCCTTATCGGAAAGCACCGCAAGGGTTTTATCGCATTCCTTGTCAAGTCCGCTTTCAAAAAGCGTCGGCGCGTCAAGCAGGACATAATCGCCCGTCATTTTTTCTCTTATTATTAAGGCTATGTAAGGCAGAAGAGTTTTATTTAAAAGCTTTGTATTTTCTTTTGCCGAAAAAGCGATTTCCGCAAGCTTTGCTCTGTCAAGCTCCGAATTTGAATTAAGTATTTCTTCACCGAAGGCTTTTACAAGCGCACTTAAACCGTCGGTACCTTTTTCTACGGCTTCTCTTGCGCAAATATCGCAGTCAATAACCTTAAAGCCTAAATTTTCGGCAACGGCTTTAATACTGCTTTTTCCGGCTCCGCTCGGACCCGTAAGACCCACAGTTAAACTCATAGCTTAATCACCCTGAATGCCGCCGCTCTTATAAGGCGGTTATATACCGCAAGACCGACTCCACTTTTTGACGGCGCATGGACAAACAGCTTTTGAACATTTAATCCGTCCGCGTCACGAAGGGCGGAAAAGACATTTTTTGCAAGCGTTGCTTCGTCGGTCTCTGTTCCGTAAGCAATAAAGGGAATTTTTATCAAATTCTTTTCCTCTTCAAAGCACAAAGCGGCGCAATTTTCAGAATTGTTTATATACTCGCAGAACTTTTCATTTGAGCCTTCTATCAGGTAGGTTTCGGTTTTCGGCGCATAATGCTTATATTTCATCCCGGGCGATGAAACCTTTGCGCCCTTTTCAAGCTTTGAAAGCACCGCCTTATCAACCTCAATATCGGGAAGAACCTTTTTAAGCTGTTCCAAGGTTACAGTTCCCGGTCTTAAAAGACGCGGTTTTTCGGTTGCAAGCGTGATAACCGTCGATTCAACGCCTACATCGCAATTGCCGGCAAGCGCAATGCAATCCGCCCTGCCGTCCATATCGGCAAGGACATATTTAGGCTCTGTAGGGCTCGGCGACCCCGAAAGATTTGCAGAGGGCGCCGCAAGCGGAATACCTGCCTCGGCAATTATATCGTGCGCCTCTTTTTTAGAGGGCATTCTTACGGCAACCGTATCAAGTCCGGCGCTGACCGATTTAGGAATTTTTTCGGATCTTTTAAGAATCATCGTAAAAGGCCCGGGCCAGAATTCCTTTGCGCATTCATAGGCTTTCTCGGGAATTTCTTCCGCAATACTTTCAAGCATTTTCATATCGCTTATATGGACTATCAGCGGATTATCCTGCGGTCTGCCCTTAGCGGCGAAAATGTTTTTTACGGCGTTTTCATCATAACAGCTTGCGGCAAGTCCGTAAACCGTTTCGGTAGGAATAACCGCAATTTTCCCCTGCTTTAATATTTCGGCGGTTTTTTTGATTTTCTCCTCATAATCGCCTGTCAACAGGTCAAGTATAAGAGTTTTATTTTCAGTTGCTTTCATTTTGTTCATTCAGTTCCTTTGTGCGGTAAAAAGCCGTTAGAGCGTCGATAATTTCGTCCAAATCTCCGTCAAGCACGGTGAAAAGCTTATAAAGAGTAAGCCCTATTCTATGGTCTGTCACCCTGCCCTGAGGATAATTATAAGTCCTTATTCTTTCGCTTCTGTCGCCCGAGCCGACCTGCGAGCGGCGGTCTGCCGCAATAGCCTCGTCATGCTCGGACTTTGCCGCGTCAAAAAGGCGGGCTCTAAGCACCCTCATTGCCTTTTCCCTGTTTTTGAACTGACTTCTCTCGTCCTGACACTCAACGACGGTATTCGTCGGCAAATGGGTTATTCTTATTGCCGAAGAGGTTTTATTGATATGCTGGCCGCCTGCCCCCGAAGAACGGTAGGTATCAATTTTAAGGTCGGCGGGGTTGATATCGATTTCTACCTCGTCCGCCTCGGGCATAACGGCTACTGTTACGGCCGAAGTATGAATTCTGCCCTGAGTTTCCGTATCGGGGACGCGCTGAACACGGTGGGTTCCGCTTTCATACTTAAACTTTGAATAAGCGCCTTTTCCCTCAATCATAAAGGAAATTTCCTTAAAGCCCCCAAGCTCGGTTTCATTTGCATTTGTTATTTCAATCCCGTAATTTTTACTTCCCGCATACATAGAGTACATTCTGAAAAGCGCGGCGGCAAAAAGAGCCGCCTCCTCCCCGCCTGTTCCCGCTCGGATTTCAACGATTACATTCTTTTGATCATTCGGGTCCTTAGGCAGAAGAAGAATTCTAAGCTCCTCTGAAATTTCCGAAATTGCTTTTTTAGCTTCTTCAAGCTCCTCTGCCGCAAGCTCCTTAAATTCCTTATCGGCGCTGCCGGAATTTAAAATTTCCTCCGCCTCCGCCTCATTTTGCTTTGCGGCTTTATACTCTCGGTATTTTTCGACTATCGGAGCGAGCGAGCTCTGCTCTTTCATAATCTCCGTAAAAACAGCGTTATCCGAAACAATTTCCGGCTGAGACATTTTTTCGCAAAGCTGTTCATATCTGCTTTCGACCGCAGACAGTTTTTCAAACATAAAACAAAGTCCTTTATTCTAAAATTTTTTTAATTCCCTTTTCGGCTTTTTTGCGCGGCATCATAATTTCTCTTGAGCATCCTTCGCACCGCAGTTTAAAATCCATTCCGACTCTGGTTACGGTGAAAATTTCACTGCCGCAGGGGTGCTTTTTTTTCATAATTACCTTTGTGCCGACATCTATATCCATTTCCGTCCTCCGAAAACTTATTATTTTATAATTATATATTATATTTTCTTAATATGCAATAGCAATACTTGAATAAATGGCAAAGTAATGTTAAAATAAATCTATAAATTTTTTTAAAGGACTGTTTTATGAAAACCGTTAAAATTTTACACTCTGCGGACCTGCATATCGGAGCCGAGGAAAGCTTTCTCGGAGCCAAAAGCAAAAAGAGACGATTTGAAACGCTTTTGACCTTTGAAAGGTCTGTCGACGAGGCAAAGAAAAGAGGCGTTCAGCTTTTTTTGATAGGAGGCGACCTGCTTGATTCAAACAATATCGAAAAAGAGTTTATAAACGGGATTTTGGATTGCATAAACGAAGCTAAAGACATTCGTTTTATTTATGCCGCAGGAAATCACGACCCGTTAAACTGCCTTTCTCCGTTTTCTTTAATCTCTGAGCTGCCTGAAAATCTTTATATTTTTCCGACAAATGATTATGTTTTAACCTTTGACGACTTAAATGTGAAGATTTACGGGAAGTCCTTTTCTGAGGTTTTTTGCTTAGGCGAGGACAGATTTTCGCTTGCCGCAGACGAGAATTATATAAATATCCTTTGCTTACACGGAGAGCTTGACGGCGAAATGTCCGGCAATTACAACTGCATAAAAAGAGAATTTATCGGAAACTCAAAAATGGATTATATCGCTCTCGGGCATATCCATAAAAGAAGCGGGATAAACAATATAAACGGTACTTATTTCGCCTACAGCGGCTGTATGGAAGGCCACGGATTTGACGAAATCGGAGAAAAGGGCGTTTATATAGGCGAAATCGGGAAAGGCTTCTGCGAGCTTGAATTTGTCAGGACCTCTAAGAGACTCTATTTAACCGAAGAGACAGATATTACAGATTTAAGAGACGAAAAAGAGGTCTGCGAAAAAATACTTGCGGATTTAGCGGAAAAATACGACAATTTCAGCGAAAATCTTTATAAAATAATCCTTACTGGCTCTTATGAAGAGGGCAAGAAGCTTAAAAGCGAAGAAATTTCCGTAAGACTTAACGAGAAATTATATTTTTGCAAGGTTACCGACAGCTCTTTTGTATCGCTCGATTTAAAGGCGCTTAGCGTTGAGAACACCTTAAAGGGTCTTTTTGTTAAAAAAATGCTTGAAAAAATAGAAGATTCCGAAGACTGCGAAAAGGAAAACTTACAGGCGGCTTTAAATATCGGTCTTGCGGCATTTGACGGCGAGGTGGGCTTTGATGAAGATAACTAAAATTTACATAAGCGCTTTCGGCAAGTTTAAGGATTTCACGCTTGAATTAAGCGACGGAATGAATGTCATTTTCGGTGAAAACGAAAACGGAAAAACCACCGTAATGTCATTTATAAAAATGATGTTTTACGGATCTTCTTCCCGTCAGCAAAAACAGCTTTCCGCAAGAAAAAAATATATTCCGTGGAGCGGAGACAAGCCTGCCGGAAGAATAGACTTTGAGCATGAGGGCAGAAGATATCAGCTTGAAAGAATTTTCGGAAAAACCGAAAGCTCTGACAAGATAACGCTTATAAACCGCGACACCGGCGAAAATTTAGGCTCGGACAAGGATATAGGAAGAAGATTTTTCGGTCTCAGCGAGCAAGCCTTTGAAAGAAGTCTCTTTACAAATTCCAGCGTTTTTTTACATGACGCTTCTGCTGAGGACGAAATCGGAACCAAGCTTTCAAATCTTTTAAACACGGGAGACGAGGAGAATTCCTGCAAAACCGTTTTAGAAAACATTTCTAAAGCCTCTTATAAGCTGATTTCTAAAAACAATAAGGGCGGAAGCATAAGGGAAAACGAGGCAAGGCTGTCAGAGTTGACACGGGAATATGACCGAAGCGTTCAAAGAATAAACGAGCGCGAAATCAAAGAAAATCAGCTTTCAGATTTAAGCTTAAAAATCAAAAATTTAAATTCCGAGCTTGAAATTACAAACGCTTTGCTTGATAACGCAAAAGAAATTGAAGAGGCTGAAAAAATCCGCAGATTTTTAAATGCCGAAACAGAGCTTGTGACACTAAAAAAGAAAACCGCTCTAAAAGACGGCGCCCCGCTTGACTCTTCGGTTTTAACAAAATTAAACGGTCTTCAAAACAGACTTGATATGCAGCAAAAATTATTTGAGCGCGCAAAAAGCGACCTTGAAAAAGCCGAGGCGGAATTATCCGCAGTTCCCGAAACCGGTGATTTAAATGAAAATTTATCAAGATTAAAAAAAGAACATTTAAAACTTACCGAGCATAGAAACGAAATTGACGAGGAATACAGAGAGCTTAACAAAAAGCTTTCCGAATCAAGCGGAAATCAAGCTGTAAAAAATAACAAAAACGGTATCGTTTTTATGGTACTATCGATATTATTTTTTATAACAGCAAGTATGTCATTCGTGATTTCCAAACCGCTGTACGGTGCGGTTTTATACGGTTTAAGCGCGATTTCTTTTACGGTCTTTGCAATACTCAATCATAAGACAGGCTCTAAAAGAAAAGAAATTGAAGAAGGCTTTAAGCTTAATTCGCAAAGGCTTGCAGATTTAAGAATTAAAAGAACGGATTTATCGGAGAACATATCCAGAATAAACGAAGAAATCTTTGCGCTTTCTCAGAACAATTCCGATAAAGCCGCCCTTAAAGCGATGAAAGAAAAAGCTTACAGCTCAGCTTTAGAAAATTTCGAAGCAGAAAAAAATAAGCTATCCCTTGACAAAAAAGAGCTTTTAAGCTTTGAGGATAATATTCCCTTTGATGAGAATTCAAGCGCTCTTGAATATCTTAAAAAAGCTTTAGAGCAGATTTCCGAGCTTTCGGCTAAGACGGCTCTTTTTTGCGAGGAAATAGGAAATATTTCCGCAGAAGCTGCAAAAAATAAGCTTTTAAAATTAAATATCAGCGAAAGCGCCGAGGATACCGAGACTATAAGAGCCAGACAAAGGAGGCAGCAAAAAAGTCTTATTGATTTAAATGCCGATTACAGCGCGCTTAAAAGCGAAATCGAATCGGAATTCAAGGATATCAGAGAGCCCGAAAATATAAGAAAGGAAACAGATCGCTTAAAGCAGAAAATCAAAAGTGCCTATGATTTTTATAATGCGTCGGCTCTCGCCTCAAGCATTCTTCTTGAATGCTCGGCGGATTTAAGGCAGAGCTACGGAAGCGGTCTTGAAAAGAAAACCGCCGAAATTCTTTCGCTTTTAACGGACGGGAAATATAAAACCGTCAATATTGCAAAAACCCTTGAGCCGACCGCCGAGGGCGAGGTATTCGGAATGAAAGAGACTGATTATTTCAGCCGCGGAACCTGCGACCAGATTTATCTCAGCATGAGGCTTGCTTTAGCACAGCTTGTAAGCTCAGACGGCCCTATGCCGGTATTCCTTGATGACGCATTGTCCCAATATGACGATACGCGCGCAAAGAACGCTTTAAGAGCACTTAAAGACTATTCTGAAAGCTCTCAGGTGCTGTTTTTCACCTGCCACAGCAGTATTTGCGCCGCGGCGGAAAAAGAGAATATTGCAGTTAAGCACTTATTATGATTTAAAAAACACGGAGAGTTTTTGGCGGCTTTCCGTGTTTTTTAAAAAAAGATATAAAAATTCAATTTTTTTCTTGACTTTGTCCTCTGAATATGGTATATTTATTGGGCGCTGAAAATTTGCTGGTGTAGCTCAGTTGGTAGAGC
>DBKZ01000025.1:0-170 GCA_002297415.1 Ruminococcaceae bacterium UBA737 | reverse complement strand
GTAATCAGCAGGTCGGGGGTTCAAGTCCGTCCACCAGCTCCACTGAATTTTCGCAAAAATTAAATATGGGAGAGTTCCCGAGTGGCCAAAGGGGACAGACTGTAAATCTGCTGCTTTTACGCTTCGATGGTTCGAATCCATCCTCTCCCACCATACTGTGGAGACAAAAT
>DBKZ01000086.1 GCA_002297415.1 Ruminococcaceae bacterium UBA737 | reverse complement strand
TGCATTTTTCAAGCTCCTTCGGCGTTCCCGAGAATACGACATTTCCGCCGTGAATACCCGCCCCTGGGCCGATATCCACAATATAATCAGCCGCTCGCATAGTATCCTCGTCATGCTCGACCACAATAAGAGTATTTCCGATATCGCGAAGCTTTTTAAGGGTATTTAAAAGCCTTTCATTATCGCGCTGATGAAGACCGATACTCGGCTCGTCAAGAATATAAAGAACTCCCATAAGAGAAGAGCCTATCTGGGTGGCAAGTCTTATGCGCTGTGCCTCGCCGCCCGAAAGAGTTCCTGCGGAACGGGAAAGCGAGAGATATTCAAGGCCGACGCTTTTTAAAAATGTCAGTCTTTCCCTTACTTCCTTTAAAATTGGCTTTGCTATCATCTCGTCGCGGCTTGAAAATTCAAGGGTTGAGAAAAATTCAAGCTCGTCGGTTACCGAAAGATCGCAAAGCTCCTTGATATTTTTTCCGCCGACGGTGACCGCGAGAATTTCAGGCTTAAGCCTTGCGCCGTGGCAATCGGGGCAGACACATTCGGTCATATAGCTTTCAAGCTCGTTTCGTGCGTAATCGCTCTGAGTGGATTTATATCTGCGTTCAAGATTATTTACAACGCCCTCAAACGGCGCTTCGTATTTTCCGCCGCCCCATTCCGCCGACCTTGTAAGCTTAAGCTTTTTATCTCCCGTACCGTAAAGCACGGCGTCTTTTGCGGCTTTAGGAATATCCTTCCATGGAGTATTGATATCAAAATTATAACAGTCCGCTATGCCTTTATAATACATTGTCGCAATAGCGCCTGCGTCGGGGTGGAACCAGCTGTTTACTCCCCAGCCCGAGGCTTTTATACACCCGTCCAAAAGCGATTTATTTTCATCGTTTACAATAATTCTCGGGTCGATTTTCATAAAGCTTCCGATTCCCGTGCATGTAGGACAGGCGCCGAAAGGATTATTGAATGAAAACATTGCGGGCGTAAGCTCGGGAATGCTTATTCCGTGCTCCTCGCAGGCATAAGTCTGCGAAAACTGCAATTCTTCTCCGCCTATGACATCAACCGCAACCAAGCCGTTTGAAAGCGAGAGGGCGGTTGAAATACTGTCGGTCAGTCTTGACATTATTTCGGGCTTGATAACAAGTCTGTCGACAACGGCTTCTATGGTATGCTTTTTATTTTTTTCAAGCTTGATTTCCTCTGAAAGATCAAAAATATTACCGTCAATTCTTACCCTTACATATCCCGATTTTCTTAAGCTGTCAAGCTCCTTTACATGCTCGCCCTTTCTTGCCTTTACGGTAGGAGAAAGAACCTGAATTTTAGTCCCCTCTTCAAGCTTCATTACCGCGTCAACAATCTGGTCGGTCGTCTGCTGTTTAATTTCCTTTCCGCACACAGGGCAGTGCGGAACGCCTACCCTTGCATAAAGAAGTCTTAAATAATCATAAATTTCGGTAACGGTTCCTACGGTTGAACGGGGGTTTTTAGATGTGGTTTTCTGGTCAATGGAAATCGCGGGAGAAAGCCCGTCTATTGAGTCGACATCGGGCTTTTCCATTTGTCCCAAAAACTGTCTTGCGTAGCTTGAAAGAGATTCGACATACCGCCTTTGACCCTCTGCATACACGGTATCAAAAGCAAGAGACGATTTCCCGCTTCCCGAAAGACCCGTAAAAACTATCAGTTTATCACGAGGAATTGTGACATCTATATTTTTAAGGTTGTGCTCTCTTGCACCCTTTATAACAATTTTATCGTTTGCCAATTTTTACACCCTCATTTTTTACTTTTAAGACCGGCTTTTAACTGCTCTATCCTATCGCGCAGATAAGCCGCCTGTTCAAATTCAAGAATTTTTGCCGCCTGATGCATTTCGGCGGTAAGCTTTTTAATAAGCGCCTCTTTTTCCGCCTTAGACATATTCTTTTCCTTTGATTTATCGTCCTTCATGCCGATTTCGATAATATCATGGACATCTTTCTTTATTGTCTGCGGAACGATTCCGTGCTCTTCATTGTATTTTTGTTGAATTGCTCTTCTGCGCTCTGTTTCGAAAATTGCCCTCTCCATTGAAGGAGTTACAGAATCGGCATACATTATAACCTCGCCGTGAGCATTTCTCGCGGCTCTGCCTATCGTTTGAATAAGCGAGGTTTCACTGCGCAAAAAGCCCTCCTTATCGGCGTCAAGTATCGCAACCAGCGACACCTCGGGAATATCAAGTCCCTCTCTTAAAAGGTTTATTCCGACAAGAACATCAAATTCTCCGAGCCTTAAATCCCTTATTATCTGCATTCTTTCAATCGTATCAATATCCGAATGCATATATCTTACCTTGATATCGAGATTTTTGAGATAATCGGTAAGGTCCTCTGCCATTTTTTTAGTAAGAGTAGTGATAAGAACTCTTTCGTTTTTAACGGTTCTTAAGTTTATCTGAGAGAAAATATCGTCTATTTGACCCTCGCTCGGTTTAACGGTTACCGGCGGATCCAAAAGCCCCGTAGGTCTTATAACCTGCTCGACTATCTGCGCGGCATGCTCCTTTTCGAAATCACCCGGGGTTGCAGAAACAAAAATTGCCTGATTTATATGGGAATAGAATTCCTCGAAATTAAGAGGTCTGTTATCGTAAGCCGACGGCAGTCTGAAGCCGAAATCCACAAGCGTCTGCTTTCTTCCTCTGTCCCCTGCAAACATTCCTCTTACCTGGGGCAGAGTTACATGCGACTCGTCGACAAACAGAACAAAGTCATCCGGAAAATAATCAAGCAGGGTCGGCGGCGTACTCCCCGGTTTTCTGCCCGAAAGCACTCTTGAATAATTTTCTATTCCCTTACACACTCCGATTTCGCGGAGCATTTCTATATCGTATTCGGTTCTCTGCCTTATGCGCTGAGCCTCAATCAGCTTTCCGCAGTCGGTAAAGAATTTAACTCTTTCTTCCATTTCCTCTTTAAGCGAATCAAGAGCTTTTTCCATTTTTTCAGACGGCACAATATAATGCGAAGCGGGATAAATTGCGACATGCGAAAGCGTTTGCTTAACATTTCCGGTAACTGTATTGATTTCGGAAATCCTGTCTATTTCATCGCCGAAGAATTCGACTCTTACCGCGCTTTCGTAAGCATAAGCAGGGTAAATTTCAACCGTATCACCCCTGACCCTGAACTTATTTCGGGTAAAATTTATATCGTTTCTTTCATACTGCAAATCAACAAGCTTATGAATAAGCTCTTCACGGGATTTCGTCATGTCCTGTCTTAAGGAGATTACCATATTTCTGTAATCAATAGGGTCGCCGAGCGAATAAATGCACGATACGGAAGCGACTATAATAACATCTCTCCGCTCGGAAAGCGCACAGGTTGCGCTATGGCGAAGCTTGTCTATTTCATCGTTTATCGCCGAATCCTTTTCGATATATGTGTCGGTTCCGGGGATATAAGCCTCGGGCTGATAATAGTCATAATAAGAAACAAAATACTCCACCGCGTTCTCGGGGAAGAATTCCCGAAACTCACTGCAAAGCTGTGCGGCAAGGGTTTTATTATGAGCCAAAACCAGCGTCGGGCGGTTGACATTAGCGATAATATTAGCCATAGTAAAAGTCTTGCCCGAACCGGTAACGCCCAAAAGGACTTGTTCCCTGTCGCCTTTAACCAAACCGTCCGTCAGCTTTTTTATCGCTTCAGGCTGATCGCCCGTCGGCTTATATTTTGAATGAAGCTTAAATTTATCCAAAATGCCATACCTCAAAAATTCAAATTATTACAGTATTATTATACCATAAAAATTATTAAAGTAAATACAAAAACAAACAAATGTTTTTTCTTGACAAAAGCTTTTAAAGGTTGTATTATATTAAGGCTTGATTGTTGCAAAATAATTTGCCGATATATTCATATCGGGGTGTAGCGCAGTTGGGCGAAGAGGTTTGCCGCGTCCGGCGGACGGTACAGGCAAAGCTCTGAGGTGAAAAAACAAGGAGCAATGCGACGCGCTCCAAGCAAGCAGTGCGACTATGTTTTTGAGGGAACCGCGCCAGTTTTGGGAGCATAGACGGTGTTCGCACCGTGCAAAAGCGAAAACCGCCGAAAACCCTTCAACCGTGCGGATTTCGGGCGGTTTGGAAAACAAAAAATAGCGGTCAAAAATGTGTTTGACCACAGATTTGACCACTTACA
>DBKZ01000014.1:12016-13322 GCA_002297415.1 Ruminococcaceae bacterium UBA737 | reverse complement strand
ACATAATTTGAAGAAGAACCTCAAAGCAGGAATTATCCCTGCTCTTTGCCGTCTGTTTAAAACGCCATATATTTTTCTTCATAATCCTTAAACATATTCTTAAAGCTTTCGTTTTCATTTTTAGTATATCGCAGGGTTTTATGAATATCGAGATTATGCTTGGAAGAATCTATAAGACAGCCTGCAATATTTGAGCAATGGTCCGAAACTCTTTCTAGATTTGTTAAAAGGTCTGAGAGAACAAATCCTGCTTCTATACTGCACTTTCCGTCTTTCATTCTCTTAATATGTCTGCTTCTTACCGTTTCTTTTAATTCATCAATTACCTGCTCTAAAGGTTCGACGCTCTTTGCTTTTTTAATATCCGAATTTATAAAGCTTGAAAGTGTCATATCGGTTATTTCGTTTACTGCGCCGAATAATTGGTTAAGCTCTTTCATGGCGGTTGCAGTGAAAGAAAGCTTTTTATCATTCATTTCAAGGGCGGACTTTGAAATATTTACCGCATGGTCCGAAATTCTTTCAAAATCACCAATGGCTTTTAAAATTTCGGTTGTAAGCTCGCTGTCCCTGTCAGTCATTTTCTGAGAGCTGAGCTTAATAATATAAGTGCCGAGCATGTCCTCGTATTTATCAACCTTTTCTTCGGTCTTTAAAATTTTATCGTATATTTTAAAATCAAAATTGTTTATTAAAGAAATGCTATTTTCGAGGTTTTTAACGCTTAAACTCGCCATTTCGTTTGTTATGTTTACACATTGCTTGACCGCAAGAGCGGGGGTGGAAAGCAGGCGTTCGTCAAGCTCAATGATCTTGTCCGGTTTTTTGCCGTCCTTAATAACCTTAAGGGCGATTTTTTCAAGCAGACCGGTCATGGGCAAAAGAATAATAACGCATATCAGATTAAAGCAGGTATGTACGATTGCAATTTGAAAGCTTGAAATTGCGTCGCCTAAAATCGCAGGTGAGAAAATTGCCTTTACCGCTGAGAAAACGCTTAAACAAATAACCGTTCCTATAACATTGAATGATAAGTGCACAAAAGCCGCTCTTTTTGCGTTTTTGTTAGCTCCTACAGAGGAAATAAGCGCTGTTACACAGGTTCCGATATTCTGTCCCATTATTATAGGTATTGCCGCGCCGAATGATACCTGACCCGTGCTTGCAAGCGCCTGTAATATTCCTACAGATGCAGAGCTTGACTGAATTATACCTGTAAGCAATGCTCCTGCCAAAACTCCGAGCAGGGGATTTGTAAACATTATAAATGCATCTCTGAATGCGCTGACCTGTGCAAGTCCGCTTA
>DBKZ01000014.1:11369-11996 GCA_002297415.1 Ruminococcaceae bacterium UBA737 | reverse complement strand
CATTCCGAACATCAGCGTTGCAAATCCGAGCAATATCAAACCAGAGTCCTGCTTTTTTGCGTTTTTGCAGAACATATAAAGAATTATGCCTATTAAAGCAAGAATAGGAGTAAAAGAGGACGGCTTTAAAAGCTTTATCAAAAAGCTTTCGCCGCTTATTCCGCTGAGCGAAAGTATCCATGCGGTTATTGTTGTTCCGACATTGGCGCCGATTATAACATTTATAGCCTGTTTTAAGTTCATTATTCCCGAATTAACAAAGCCCACTACCATTACCGTTGTCGCAGAAGAGCTTTGTATAACCGACGTTACGCCGCAACCTGTCAGAAAGCCTGCAAATTTATTGGTTGTCATTTTGCAGAGGACAGAACTTAATTTGCTTCCTGCGCGCCTTTCAAGCGCCTGACCCATAATGTTCAAACCGAACAGGAAAAGACACAGCCCTCCGAGCATATTCAAAAAACTGAAAAAATCCATTTTTCTTCACACCCCTTTAATTTTGAATTCAATATATCATACGAATATAAAATTGATATCATTTCTAAGTTAAATCTATGTAAAATAATTAGCCTTTCCTGTTAAACAAAGCCGACAAGTTCGAACCTGATTTTAAGGGTCAAATTTTCG
>DBKZ01000014.1:7540-11321 GCA_002297415.1 Ruminococcaceae bacterium UBA737 | reverse complement strand
GTTAAAATACTCGTTAATCCGTCAGGATTAACTGCGTTTTTGCTTCGCAAATCCCAAAAATTTTCCGCCTTAAAATTCTTCGACCTGAAACGGAAAGAATTTTGAGTAGTTTTTGGTGCGGAGAAAGTGTCGCCTTGCTATGACGACAAGCCGAAAAATGCCGAAATTACTCTGTTTCAGGCAAGTTAGAACTTGTCGGCTTTGCTTAAATAAATTTTAGTAAAAAATACTTGCAATTATTCCTTTAATATGGTATAATCAATCAGCTGTGTTGAGTGCACGGCAAAAATATTACACACATTCCGTTTGATGACGGCAGGTGCCTTAACTGATACTTTTCGGTCGCCGTAGCGGTAAACGGGATGGAGGGAAAACCTCAGGAGGAAAAAATCATGGCAGTAGTATCAATGAAACAGTTACTTGAAGCCGGCGTTCATTTCGGTCATCAGACCAGACGCTGGAACCCGAAAATGGCTCAGTATATTTTTACAGAGCGTAACGGTATCTACATTATCGATCTTCAGAAGACGGTAAAGAAGCTTAACGAGGCTTATATGTTCGTTCGTGACATTGCGGCTGAGGGCGGAGATATCCTTTTCGTAGGAACAAAGAAGCAGGCTCAGGATTCCATTAAGGAAGAGGCAGAGCATTGCGGTATGCCTTATGTCAACGCCCGTTGGCTCGGCGGTATGCTTACAAACTTCTCAACTATCCGTACCCGTATTGCCCGTCTTAATCAGCTCCGCACTATGCGTGACGACGGAACCTTTGATCTTCTCCCCAAAAAGGAAGTTGTTAAGCTTAACCTTGAAATAGAGAAGCTTGAAAAATTCCTCGGCGGAATTCAGGATATGAAGAAGCTTCCGAGCGCTATGTTTATAGTTGACCCGAGAAAAGAAAGAATTGCAGTTGCAGAGGCTCATAAGCTCGGCATTCCGATCGTTGGAATTGTTGATACAAACTGCGATCCTGATGAAATTGATGTTGTTATCCCCGGAAATGACGACGCTATCCGTGCCGTAAAGCTTCTTGCTGAGACTATGGCAAATGCCGTTATCGAAGGCAGACAGGGCAGCGAAATGGGAACAGCGGCTCAGGACGAAGAGCCTGCTGAGGAGACTGCAGAAGTTGCAGAAACCGCTGAGGCTTAATTAACTTATAATATATAGGAGGAAACTATCATGGCTTTTACAGCTAAAGATGTTCAGGCTTTAAGAGAAAAGACCGGCTGCGGAATGATGGATTGCAAAAAGGCTCTTACTGAGTGCAACGGCGATATGGACGCGGCAATGGACTTTTTAAGAGAAAAGGGACTTGCTTCTCAGGCTAAAAAGGCAAGCAGAATTGCCGCTGAGGGTACAGTTTGCGCTTACACCGAAAACAATGTCGGCGTTGTTGTTGAAATCAATGCTGAGACTGACTTCGTTGCCAACGGCGAGGAATTCAAGGCTCTTGCGCTTAAGGTAGCAAAGGTTATAGCCAATCAGAATCCTGCCGATATGGACGCACTTTTAAAATGCACCGAAAACGGACAGACCGTTGAAGAAATGGTTCAGGAGCTTTTCTTAAAGGTTCGTGAAAATATTAAAATCCGCCGTTTCGAGAGATATGAGGGCAAAATCGTATCTTATGTTCACGCAGGCGGTAAAATCGGCGTTATGGTTAAGTTTGATACCGAGCTTGACGCTGATAACGCAGAGCTTGTTGCTATGGGCAAAAATGTCGCAATGCAGATTGCGGCTATGAATCCTTCTTATCTTGACGAGGCTTCCGTTCCTGCGGAAGTAATCGAAAAGGAAAAGGAAATCCTTATCGGCCAGATGAAGGAAGACCCCAAAATGGCAGGTAAGCCCGACGCAGTTCTCGGCAAAATCGTTGAGGGCAAAATCGGTAAGTATTATAAGGAAAACTGCCTTGTTGACCAGCAGTTCGTTATGGACGGCGACCTTACAGTCGGCAAATATGTTGAAAAGACTGCTAAGGAAATCGGCAAGGATATCAAGATTGCCGCTTTCGTTCGCTTTGAAAAGGGCGAGGGAATTGAAAAGCGTGTTGACGATTTCGCTTCCGAAGTTGCAAGTATGGTAAAATAATCGGTTTTTAAAATTTTTAAGCCGCACCCTGAATTTAGGGTGCGGCTTTTGTCATATTTATTTTTTTCTCTGCATAACCTTTAACAAGTTAAAATTTAATCGGAGGAAGAATTTATGACAGGAACAAGTATTTATCAGGATATTGCCGCAAGAACAGGAGGAGATATCTATATAGGCGTTGTCGGACCCGTAAGAACGGGTAAATCGACTTTTATAAAGCAGTTTATGGAAAAAATGGTGCTTCCGAATATAGACGGTGAATTCGAAAAAGAAAGGGCAAACGATGAGTTGCCGCAGTCTTCTTCCGGCAGAACAATTATGACTACAGAGCCTAAATTCATTCCGGAAAAAAGCACAAAAATACATCTTGACGGCAATACCGTGATGAATGTCAGACTTATTGACTGCGTAGGCTACATAGTACCGAGCGCGCTCGGATATATCGAAAACGATCAGCCGAGAATGGTTATGACGCCGTGGTATGAAGAGCCGATTCCGTTTAATATGGCGGCAGAAATCGGCACAAGAAAGGTTATAAATGAGCATTCCACAATCGGACTTGTTATTACTACCGACGGAAGTATAAGCGATATTCCGCGCGAGGAATACGAAGAGGCGGAACAGCGTGTAATCGAAGAATTACAGCAGATAAATAAGCCCTTTATCGTTCTTTTAAACTGCTTAGACCCGACCTCTGCTCAGGCTCTTGAAAATGCCGCAAAATTAACGGAAAAATATAAGGTTGCCGTAATCCCCGTCAGCTGTGCCGACCTTACCGAAAACGATATAAAAAGAATACTTACAAGAATTCTTTTCGAATTCCCGATAAAGGAAATTTCTATAAATTTCCCCAAATGGATAAATACTCTTCCCGTAGAACATCCTTTAAGGGCAGAGGTTACCGAGGCTATTAAATCTGCTGTCTCGGGCTTTAAAAGAATTAAGGATATTTCTTCTGTGGAATCCGCGTTTGACGGCAGTAGCGATATAACCGGTGCTTCGATAGAATATATAAACTTAGGCGACGGCAGTGCGCTTATAAGAATTGATGTAAACGGAAATCTGTTTTATAAGATACTCACCGAAACAACAGGACTTGATATTGCCGATGAGCAGTCGCTTATGCAAACGGTTTTACAGCTTGCAAAAATGAAAGAAAACTATATGCGCGTTAAAGACGCATTGGATGAGGTAGAAGCAACAGGCTATGGCATAGTAATGCCAACAACCGAGGAATTAAAGCTTGAAGAGCCCGAAATTGTTAAACAGGGCGGAAGATACGGCGTAAGGCTCCGCGCGTCCGCTCCGTCAATCCACCTCATGAAAGCCAATATCACCACCGAGGTAAGCCCGATAGTAGGCAGTGAAAAGCAAAGCGAGGATCTTATTAAATATCTCTTAAGCGGATTTGAAGAGGATCCCGTTTCAATCTGGGATTCAAATATCTTTGGAAAATCGCTCCATGACCTCGTCAATGAGGGACTTCACGCAAAGCTTGCCCACATGCCTACCGACGCGAGAATGCGGGTTCAGGAAACGATAGAACGCGTTATAAATGACGGCTGTAACGGCCTTGTGTGCATACTCCTTTAAATTATAATAAGCGTAAAAATTCGGCTCCCTTCTTTTTGCTTAAGCAAAAAGAAGGGAGCCTTTTCTTTAGTCTTGCAGAAACCCAAGCTTCCCCT
>DBKZ01000014.1:6960-7504 GCA_002297415.1 Ruminococcaceae bacterium UBA737 | reverse complement strand
GCCCGTAGGGCAAAGACGATAGGGTTTGGTTATATAAGTGCCGTAAGGCACACATAAGTCTAATGCTTAGCCTATATACTCTCTTTAGAGCAAGAGGGATATTTTATGTGCCTCTCTAAAAGTCATGAAGCACGCTTTTTTTATATTGTCGTTTAATGTCCTTCTTTTAGGGTATTCTATAATACTTAATTAAGGAGGATATGTATGAGAGTTTACGGATATGTAAGAGTATCAAGCTTTGATCAGAATGAAGAACGGCAAATGATTGAACTTAGAAACAAAAATGTTTCCGAAAAGAATATTTATAAGGACAAGCAGTCCGGAAAGGATTTTGACAGACCTCAATATAAAAGACTTATTAAAAAGCTTAAAAAAGGCGATTTGCTTTATATTCTGAGCATTGACAGATTAGGGAGAAACTATGAAGAAATCCAAAAGCAATGGCGGCTTCTTACAAAGGAAATCGGGATAGATATTTGTGTAATAGATATGCCGCTTTTAGACACAAGGCAGGGCAAGGATTTAATGGGAACATTTATAGCAG
>DBKZ01000014.1:0-6951 GCA_002297415.1 Ruminococcaceae bacterium UBA737 | reverse complement strand
GCAAATTCTTTCCTTTGTCGCTCAGAATGAACGGGAAAACATCAGAAAGCGGCAGGCGCAGGGAATAGCCGCCGCGAAAAATAAGGGCATAAAATTCGGCAGACCCGAAATCAATATTCCGAAAGACTTTGAAAGTATTATAAGCTTAAAGAACAATAGGGAAATAAAAACAAAAGAAGCTTTAAAGCTATGTAATATGAGCAGGTCGACTTTTTACAGAAAGCTAAAGGAAAAAAGCGGACAAAAATAAAAAAGCGTCCCAAAAAGTACACTTTTTGAGACAAATTTTCTTTAGTAGAATTTTATCATAAAGCGTATTAAAAATCAAGAGTTTAATTACATATTTTACTGCTTTTGACTATAAATCTTTGATTTTTTCCTTTTTAACAGAAAATCCCAAAAAGTGTACTTTTTGGGATTTTTTGAAAAAGGAGAGATTAAAATGGGAAAAGGAATTATCGGAATTTTCAGCACCGGAAAGTTAGACGAAAATAAATATTCGGTTTCGGTGCGGAAAGGACAGACAAAAGAAGAACTGGAATTTCAATTTAAAAGCGAGCATAAAAACGCAGATGTTTTTCTTTTAAAGGCTTATGCTTTTGAGTGTAATGATCAAGTTTCCAATATTGAAAAGACTTTAAGAGAAATTTTAGTTCAAAAATTCGGACCGTATCAGCCTGAAAATCACTGGGAATTTTATTCAAATTCAGAAGGAAATGAATTTATTGATTTTATCGATAAGATTTTAAATTTGTTTCAAAATACAACCGATATAAGAGAATTGTAATTTAATATAATTTAAGAAAGGGAAAGTTATGAATACAAATATTACCGAAATAAAAACCCATAAATGGAGATGTATGAATTGCGGCGAAATGGCTGACGCATTTATTTGCTCTCATTGCGGAAAAGAAAGCTGTAAAAATTTTGATGATGAAGAAAAAAGTATTAAGAAACCCGTAAAAGAAGCAGAAACTAAAAAATATACAACTGAAAAAACCACTGATTTTAATAATATGATTTTTGAAAAGCACTCAAGATATATTGTTAATTCAGTTGGCGAAATCGCGGACAAAGAATCAAAACTTATAAAAAGGATTCTTTTAACTTCCGCAATTATTTTATCGGTATTTCTTATTGTGACTGTATCTATGTGCGATAAATTAAAGTCACAGGTTCAAACTGTTTTAGAAGCAAATAATGATTTAAAAAATCAAATAAGCTTACAAACAGAAGAAATAAAAAAATTAAATACAGATTCAGAAAAAATAGAATATATTGTTCATAAGGTTGAACAGGGCGAAAATTTAGAAAGCATTTGTATTAAATATAATATTGATTTTTCTGCTGATAAAAAAATCATTCTTTCTATTAACGGAATCGAGAATGAGAATATTTTAAATGTAGGTCAAACTATTATTTTGTTTAAATTAAAAAATAATAATTGATTTAAAAAAGAGGGGATAATAATGCCGCAAATAGCAGATATAATTAAGTATGAGGGTGATAATTCCACATTTATATGGAAACACCCGTGCGAGGATTTTAACAGCCTAACGCAACTAATCGTACACGAATCACAAGAAGCAATATTCTTTATGAACGGTCAGGCGCTCGATTTGTTCGGCGCAGGAAGATATACTCTTGAAACACAGAATATTCCGCTTATCGGTAAAGCGCTTAACCGTGCAACGGGCGATAAAACACCCTTTCACTGCGAGGTTTATTTTATAAATAAAACCGAGCAAATGTCAATTAAATGGGGCACCGATTCAAAAGTGCAGTTTTTAGAGCCGACCTATGGTTTTCCAATTTCTATAGGCGCAAGCGGAGAAATGAGCCTTAGAGCCGAGGACAGCCGAAAATTGCTTTTAAAGCTTGTAGGAACGGAAAACTTTTTAGGTCAGCAGAAATTAGTCGGCTTTTTCCGCGCTTTTTTAATGACAAGGGTTAAAACCTACATAGCGCAGGTTATGAAAACCAATGCGATAAATATTTTTGAAATTGATGAAAACCTTACTTCATTTTCAGAAAATATTAAAAAACTGCTCATTCCGGATTTTGCGGATTACGGCATAAGCCTTGAGAGATTTTTCGTAACTACGGTTGTAAAGCCGGACGGCGACAGACAGTATGAAAAATTCAAAGAATTGCATTTCCGCCAATATGCCGATATTGCCGAGGCAAAGCTCCGCCAGCAGACTGAGATTATAAACGCAGAAACCGAGGCGCAGAAAACGGTTATAGACTCAAAGGCACAGGCTACAAAACGCGCGCAGGAGGGCTATACCTATGCTCAGGAGCGCGGCTTTGATGTTGCCGAACAGGTGGCACAAAACGAGGCAGTCGGGCAGTTCACCAATATGGGAGTGGGGCTCGGCACTATGGCAGGCGTAGGCGGAGCGGTAGGCTCGGTTGTCGGAAATGCGGTAAACGGAGCTATGAACGCCGCAAATACAGAACAGCCCGCAACTCAGACAGACGATATGGCGGCATTCAAAGCAAAGGTTGAAAAACTTACCGTTATGAAAAACGCCGGACTTATAACCGATGAAGAATTTAACAATATGAAAGCACAGCTGCTTTCAGGTATTCTTTAAGGGGTGATAGCATTGAAAAAGAATTTTAAACTTTATATAATTTGCTGGGCGATTTTGTTAGTACTCTTTAATGCCGTTTGTTTTGTAACACCGAACGAGGCGGCAGGAATGAATAAATTCGGCGGTGCTTTCTTTTCGGGTTATATTTTTATAATACTTGCCTTTATAGGTCAGCTTGTTTGCGCTTACATAGCTTTTAAAGCGGATAATCTTAAAAAAATGTTTTATAATCTTCCGCTGATCACATTAAGTTATACAGGGCTTATTTTAACGCTTATTTTCGGCGGAGCGGCTATGGCAATTCCGAATCTGCCTAATTGGGCAGGCACTGTTATCTGCCTTTTAATACTCGGCTTTAACGCGATTGCGGTTATAAAGGCAAAAGCAGCGGCAGAAATAGTGGAATCTGTAGATAAAAAGATAAGCCGAAAGAGCGGATTTATCAAAAATCTTACTTGTGAAGCGGAAAGCCTTGTTTCTCACGCAAAAAGCGAGGAAGTTAAATCAGAATGCAAAAAGGTTTATGAAGCGGTGCGCTTTTCCGATCCTATGAGCAGTATCAGCCTTGCGGATATCGAAGAAAGAATCAAAACCGAAATGCAACAGTTATCCGAGGGAGTTGCAAACGATGACTTTGAATTTACCGCTTCGGTTGCAGCGGAATTGATTTCTCTGCTCAATGACAGAAACAAACAATGCAAGCTTAATAAATAATAAACGGGGAAAATAATATGGCATTTTTTAAATGTAAAATGTGCGGCGGCACAATTGAATTTGAACAAGGGGCAAGCGTGGGAATCTGCGATTCCTGCGGCACAAAGCAGACATTGCCGAAGCTCGACNNGAAAATATCGCAAAGATTATCAATGTCGATGAAAAACGCGCAAATTTATATGACAGGGCAAACCAATTCCGCAGAAATAATGATTTCGATAAGGCAATGGGAATTTATGAACAGATATTGTTAGACGACCGCACCGATGCCGAGGCTTATTGGTCGCTTGTGCTTTGCCGCTACGGTATAGAATATGTTAAGGACCCTGCTACGCATAAACGCGTTCCCACGGTAAACCGCGCACAGTTTACCTCTATTTTCGCCGACGAGGATTATAAATCCGCGCTGAAATACGCCGACGGTTACCAAAAAGAGATCTACGAGCAGGAAGCTAAGGCGATTGACGAAATTCAAAAGGGCATTCTTGCCATTTCAGAGCAGGAAGAGCCTTTTGATATTTTTATATGCTATAAGGAAACCGATAAAGACGGCAGAAGAACGCAGGACAGCGTTCTTGCAAACGATTTATATCATCAGCTCACGCAAGAGGGCTTTAAGGTGTTTTTCAGCCGAATAACTTTAGAAGATAAGCTCGGAACGGCTTATGAGCCTTACATATTTGCGGCGCTGAATTCAGCCAAGGTAATGGTGTGCCTCGGCACAAAGCCTGAATATTTTAATGCCGTTTGGGTCAAAAACGAATGGAGCAGGTATTTATCTCTTGTAAAGCAATCCGACGGTAAAAAAATGCTTATTCCTGCTTACCGAGATATGGACCCTTACGAACTCCCCGAAGAATTTTCGCATTTGCAGGCGCAGGATATGGGCAAGCTCGGATTTATGCAGGATCTTATCCGCGGAATTAAAAAAATTATTTCATCAAACGCGCCTAATTCCGCGGTTATAAAAGAAACCGTGATTTCAGCTCTTAATACCGATACTTCGCCTCTTTTAAAGCGCGCGTTTATGTTCTTAGAAGATGGGAATTGGCAGGAGGCTGACGAATACTGCGAAAAAGTTCTCGACCGCAACCCCGAATGTGCCGAAGCCTATCTCGGCAAGCTTATGGCAGAAATGCATGTGCAAAAACAAGAACTCCTTAAAAATTGTGAAGAATCCTTTGAAGATAACGGAAATTATTTAAAAGCCTTGCGCTTCGGCAGTAAAGAATTACAAACTGCTCTAAGCGGATATATAGAGCATATCAAAGAGCGCAATGAAAATGCGCGGATGGATGAAATTTATAACAATGCTGTTAATGCTATGAAAGAGGCGGATTGTAAAGAAGATTTTGAAATTATTATTTTAAAATTAGAAAGTATTATAGGTTGGAAAGATGTAGCTGAGCAGATTGAAATTTGTAACCAAAAAATAGAAGAAATAAAAGCAAAAGAAGAAGCCGATCGCTTAGAGGCGCAGCGTAAGGAAGAAGAAAAACGCATTGCGCGAGAAAAAGCAACAAAAATACGCATAAAAATCATAGCAATTACAACACCGATAGTATGTGCTTGCATTGCTTTCATTATTATTTTAAACACTGTAATTATTCCGAATAAAAGGTATAAACGCGAAACCCCAATGCTTAAAAATGCAAATGTCGGAGATACCATAAATTTTGGTGTGTATTATATGCAGTATAATATTAAAAAAGAAAAAATCGAATGGCTTGTTCTTGCAAAAGAAAATAATAAATTATTTGTAATCAGCAAGAAAGCACTTGACTGCCAGCCATTTAATACTACTTATGATAGCGTAAATTGGGGAACCAGTTCTCTTCGCTCTTGGCTTAATGGCACATTTTTAAATGCTGCATTTAGTAAAAAAGAGCAATCGCTGATTCATAACACTACTGTATCCACGGATTATACCACCCAGTATGGCTTAAATTCCGAAACAGCAACAAAAGATAAAGTTTTTCTCCTTAGTTCTGCCGAACAAGAAAAATATTTTGCAACTGATGAATCAAGACAGTGTAAGCCAACTTCCTATGCGGTTTACAATGGAGCATTTAAGGATAGTGATGGCGACTGCGGGTGGTGGTTGCGGTCGTGTGGTTACGACGATAGCTACGCTGCTGCCTATATTAGTTCGGCGGGTACGATAGTTGATGTGGGGAATGTTGTTGACTATAGTAAATGCTGTGTGCGCCCTGTAATGTGGATAAACATTGAAAATAATGGCACAACTAAAGAATCAAAAGACAATACGGTAAAAATTGAAGAAGTAAATAGTAATTCAGAAATTTTTAATCAAAATAATGAAAGTAGCAGAGTAACCGAAAGTTCGAAAGCTTTTAACGAAAACAATGAAAGTAAGGAATCGAAAGTTGAAAATACACAAAAAAATGCTACTGATATCGGAGATATAATAACATTTGGTAATTACGAGCAGGATAATAACACTTCAAACGGCAAAGAGCCGATTGAATGGCAGGTTCTTGCCAAAGAAAATAACAAATTATTTATAATTAGCAAGAAAGCGCTCGACTGTCAAGAATATTATTACTCTTCTTATACAAACATAACTTGGGAAACCTGTTCTCTTCGCTCTTGGCTTAACAACACATTTTTAAATGCTGCATTTAGCGAAAAAGAGCAAGCTTTGATTCAAACCACTACTGTGTCCGCGGATAAGAATCCTGAATATGACACAGATCCCGGAAATGAAACCAACGATAAAGTATTTTTACTCAGTATTACAGAAGCGAAAAAATATTTTGAAAAATATGATATAGGAAAATGTATAGCAACTGATTATGCAGTTGATAATGGAGCATATAGCAGAAGGGGTAGCAACTGCTGGTGGTGGCTGCGGTCGCCCGGCGATAATCAAGACCATGCCGCCTATGTTCTCGATGGCGGCGAGGTACGTTACTGTGGAGGCTATGTCGGCGAGGTGGATTTCTATGCCGACAGTGTTGACAGTTATGATAATTGCGTGCGCCCTGCTATGTGGATAAATCTTGATTTTTAAATTTAGAAAGGACTTATAAATATGTCAACCAAAAAAGAAAACTCAAAAAACAACCAATATGCATATAATTATGAAAACGGAAATCTGTCTAAAGTAATTACATATCGCAATAATCTTATTGAAGAAATTAAAAAAGAAAAGAGTTTAAAAAACATACCTGAAATACAAAACTTTAATTACAGTTCTGTCACCGACAATGTTTTCAATAACTTTGTTGAAATTTCTAAAAAAGCCGAAATTCGAATCTATGAATTAAAAGAACTTTAAAGCACCATAACATAAATTATTCTATTATTACCCTTTTCCACTTTTCTATCAGTCTATCGAGCGAATATGCGGCGTTGGCAGGCGAGGTGGAGGGGAGAGTGGTAAACTCAATATTTATATTCGGAGCTGAATATTTTTTATAATATTTTTCGGCGGTTTTTCCGTTTAAAAATATATGCTTTATATTTGAGCTTTCGATAATCGGTGTTAAATCATTGGGAATGACATTTTTAATAGTTGAATCGCCGGAGCCTTTTATATCACACTGCTTTATAACATCAAAAAGCGCGAGCTTGTTTTTTAAAACAAGCTCCCAGTCTGTCGAAAAACCCAAAA
>DBKZ01000024.1:2539-11638 GCA_002297415.1 Ruminococcaceae bacterium UBA737 | reverse complement strand
GTTCGAGTCCTGTCACACTAGGACTCAAAGTCCCATAAGGACATTGTAAATTCGCTCGTTTGCGTCCAAAATAGCCATTTTCTTAGCCGCCTCGGACATTTTCTTTAATTTATCCTTGTTTTCAATAACAGAAGAAATTTCCGAAATAAGTTTTTTCCCGCTTAAATCCTTTTCTTCAATAACCTCTGCCGCTCCCCGTCTTTTAAGAGCCATAGCATTGTGATACTGATGATTTTCCGCAACATAAGGAGACGGAATAAGTACGGACGGCTTAGCGCATGCCTCAAGCTCACTTAATGTAATAGCGCCGGCTCTGCATATAACGATATCCGCCGCCGCCATGCAGACATCCATATCGTTTATATATTCTCTTATATCTATTTCTTCGCTTAAAGTCACACCGGAGCTTTTAAGCCTGTTCATCATAACTGAATACCCTGTTTTGCCGGTTGCGTGAATATGGTAAAACTTATGGGTGTTATTATGCCATTTTATAAGCTCCTCGACTGCCTCGTTTATCGGTCTTGCTCCTAGAGAGCCGCCGAAAGAAAGAATAAGCGGTCTGTCATCCGTAAGTCCCAATTTTTCTCTTGCGGTCTTTTTATCAATGCTTAACAGCTCTTCTCTTACGGGATTTCCCGTAATAACAGGAGTTTTATTCAGTTTTAAATACTTTTCCGCATCCTTCATAGCGAGCATAACGGCGTCTACACGGTTTGCAAGCATTTTAGTAGTAACTCCGGGAAAAGCGTTCTGCTCATGGATAGCGGTTTTAAAGCCTAATTTTGCCGCCTCTCTTAAAACGGGTCCGCTAACATATCCTCCCGTTCCCATAACAATATCGGGCTTAAGCTCCTTTAAAAGCCTTTTAGATTCTGATGAAGAGGTGAAAACCTTTTTAACCGCGTCAATATTTCTGCCGATATTTTTAAGTGATATTTTTCTTTGAAATCCTGCGACCTCTATCGGGTAAAAATCATAGCCCTTTTGCGGAACAAGCACCGACTCAAGCTTATCGGGAGTTCCGATATAGCTGATTTTAGCGTCCGGATGCTTTGATTTAATAAAGCCCGCAACGGCCAAAGCAGGATTTATATGTCCGGCGGTTCCGCCGCCGGCGAAAAGAATGTGCATATATTTCTCCCCATTATAATAAAATTAAACTTTTTCAATATCCGCGCTTCTTGAAACCGAAAGGACTATTCCCATTTCGGCAAGAAGAATAACGAGCGAAGAGCCGCCGTAGCTGAAAAACGGCAAGCTTATTCCCGTATTCGGAATTGTATTGGTTACAACCCAAATATTAAGCATTGCCTGAAGACCGACCTGAAAGGTAAGACCTATAGCCAAAAGCGAACCGAATTTATCGGGACAGCGCATGGCTATTGTAAATCCACGCCATACAAGCAAAGCGAAAAGAAGAATTATCACTATAGCTCCAACCAGCCCAAGTTCTTCGCAGACTATTGAAAATATAAAGTCATTATGAGGCTCGGGAACCCAAAGATACTTTTGCCTTGACTGCCCTATTCCTCTTCCGAGAATTCCGCCCGAGCCGATAGCAAGAAGCGACTGAATTGTCTGAAAGCCTTTGCCGGTTGCGTCAAGCCAAGGGTCGCGCCAATATTTAATTCGGCTTGAGCCGTAGCTTATAACATTGGTTGCAAAAGCGAGGGCTACAGCGCCCGCTCCTGCGCCTATACCGCCTATAATCCACCTTTTCTGCATTCCGCCGATAAAAAGCAATGTAACACCTATTGCGAATACAAGCACCGTTGCGGAAACATGCGGCTCAAGCACTATAAGTCCGCATGTAAAGGCTAAAATAAGTCCTAAGAAAAGAATGAATTTAAAGCCCTTCATTTCATGCTGATGAGCGGCAATTAAAGACGAGAAAAGCAAAATTATCGAAAATTTCGCTATTTCGGACGGCTGAAAGTTAAGCGGTCCGATAACTATCCAGCGCTTTACATCCATACCGCTGACCATCGGCGGCAGAGCAAGCAAAACTATTAGAAGCAAGGTTGAAATAAGAAAAATCGCCCAAGCGAATTTGCGCCAGAAATGATAATCGATTTTTGAAATAAAAAACATCAGGCACAGCCCGACCGCGGCGAAAGCCGCCTGACGGGAAATAAACTTATAGCTGTTCTGATAGTATTCATAAGAATAGGCATAGCTTGCCGAAAAGAGCATAACAAGACCGATTGTGAGAAGCAAAAGAACAAAAGAAAGAAATGTTATATCAAGCTTTCCTTTTTGGACAACGCTTTTCTTTTTTTTCTTTATATTCTGATTCGGCATCGTCTGTTATCCTCCTGAAAAAAATTATTTAAAAGAAGCTAAAACTATCAAGAAAGCGGCAATATCCGCAACAAGGGTCACGCCCGAGAACATGAATACGATTTTTTCTTCTGAAAATCCGCACATTTCAAAATGATGATGAAGCGGAGCCATTTTAAATATTCTTTTGCCTGTAAGCTTGAAGGAAGCTACCTGCAAAATAACCGAGAAAGCCTCGGCAAGATATATTATACCAACTAAGATAAGAATTATAGGCATATCAAGCGAAAATGACATTGCCACAACCATACCGCCTAAAAACATAGAGCCTGTATCGCCCATAAACACCTTTGCGGGCTTTGCATTCCAAAGATAAAAGCCTGTGCAGGAGCCGGCAAGCGCCGCTGCAACGACATTTCCGTACCATCCGTGAGAAACTCTCATAAACGCCGCGGACGCCATCATAAAGAAGCAGGAAACAACCAAGGTTACTGAGGTTGCAAGTCCGTCAAGACCGTCGGTTAAGTTTACGGCATTTGTAAACCCGTAAACAAAAAACAGAGCTATCGGCCAGAAAAGAAGTCCTGCGCCGCTTGTGATATTTACGCTTCCGACAAACGGAATATAAGTATATTCAAGATGTCCGACAAAATAAAGCACTGCAAGATAAAGCACTGATACGATTATCTGAAAAAAGGTCTTTTGTCTTGCGGTAAGTCCTAAATTTCTTTTTTTGACGATTTTTATAAAATCGTCCGCAAAGCCTATGGCTCCCATTAAGAAAGCCATTCCTATTCCTGCATATAATTTAACGGTATCGAGTGCAGGAGTAAAATCGGAAACAAGAGGCTTTTTTGCCGCCGCCGAAATTATCAGACAAACCGCAAAGGCGAAAAGAAATCCGAAGATTATCATAATTCCGCCCATTGTGGGAGTTCCCTCTTTTTTCTTGTGCCATTTAGGTCCGTCCTCTAAAATCGTCTGTCCGATATGAAGCTTTCTGAGCTTCGGTATTACGGAATACCCAAGCAGGCTTGTAGCCGCAAATGCAATAACCGCCGCTATAACCGAATAATACTTATCCATATTTACTCTCCCTTTTCTTTCAGCTCTTTCAAGGCTTCAAATACCACTTCGCGTTCATCAAAGTGAATGGTGCCCGAATTTAATATCTGGTAGGTTTCATGTCCCTTACCCGCAAGAACTATTATATCATCTTTTCTCGCGATTGACAAAGCATACTTTATAGCCTCTTTGCGGTTGACAATAACCTTATAAGGAGTATGAATACCCTTTATGCCCTCTAAAATATCGTTGATTATAGCCTCTGGGTCCTCTGTTCTCGGATTATCGCTTGTAACGATTACATAATCGGCATTATGGACCGCAACATTACCCATTATCGGTCTTTTTGTTTTATCTCTGTCTCCGCCGCAACCAAAGAGGACTATAAGACGGCTTTTTTTGCATTCCTTAAAGGTTGAAAGAATGTTTTTAAGACCGTCGGGAGTGTGGGCATAATCTATTATTACGGTATAATCCGTACCCGTAGGCACAACCTCTGCCCTTCCCTTTACGCCGTGAAGCTCCTTTATTGCGTCCGCCGCGGTTTTAACGGGAATTCCGAGCTCAATAGCCGCAACTATCGCGCAAAGCGAATTATAAACCGTAAATCTTCCGCCGTTATTAACCGAAATATGATTTATCGAGCCCTTTGTAACAAGCTCATATTCAACGCCTGCAGGATGATAATTTATACCCTTTGCGCTGTAATCCGAATCGTTCGAGGCGGAATAGGTTATAACGGGGCAGTCAAGCCCCTGTGCCATTTGATTATAATATGAATCGTCGCTGTTAAGAATTGCCTTTTTGCACATTTTAAAAAGCTTTTTCTTAGCAAGCAGATAATTTTCCATTGTTTTATGGTAATCGAGGTGATCCTGCGTTAAATTCGTGAAAAGCGCCTCTTCAAAGGTTACATTGCAAATTCTCTTTTGATCGAGCGCATGCGAGGAAACCTCCATAACGGCATATTCGCATCCGCTTTCAACCATATCGGCAAAAAGCGAGTTTAAAGTAAAAGCGTCGGGAGTGGTATTATGGGTCTCTATTACCCTGTCCTTTATCATATTATGGATAGTGCCTATCAGACCGACATTATAACCTGCTTTTTCAAGAATTGCCTTTATCATATAGGTGACGGAGGTCTTTCCGTTTGTACCGGTAACACCTATAAGCTTAAGCTTTTTTGCAGGCTCGTTAAACCATTTGGAACAAAGCTTAAAATAGCATTCATGTGTATCTTTAACGATAATCTGATTTTTTTCGCCTGTATCATGCTCGGCAAATATAACCGATGCTCCCGCCTTAACAGCGTCGGAAGCAAATTTATGCCCGTCGGACGCCGCTCCTTTTAAGCAAACAAAAGCATAGCCCTTTTTAACCTGCTTTGAATTACAGGTTATTCCCGTTATTTCTAAATTACCGTCAAGATTTTGTGTACCGTAAAGCTCGCTGAGTAACAAAATATACACTCCTTAAAAATGAAAATCCGTTTTTTAAAAATTAACTAATCTGCCGCTATATCTGCCTCTGCCTGTTCCCTGAAATTAACCGTTACAACCTTTCCTAAAGCCACCGTTTCTCCTGCTTTAATACTCTGGCTGTAAGCCTTAAGATCCGGCGATGCGGTGTTGCCCGAAAATTCAACATTTATTCCTGCCGCCGCAGCCGCCGCGTTTACCTCTGAAACAGTAAGACCTATAAGATTAGGCACGGTAGTCGTAGCCTCTTCCTCATTATCTGTATAAAGTATTACCGTTCCGCCCTTATAAACCGAAGTTCCCGAAACAGGAAGCTGTTTTGTGACCTTTGCGCCCGTTCCCATAACCTTATAAGAAAGTTTTGCGTTTGCAAGGGTCTGCTTTGCGGCTTCAACATCCGTTCCGACAAGCTCCGGAACGGAAACCGACATATTTTTAAGCTGTTCTTCCGAATACTGAGGCTCATATCCTAGATACGGAAGAATTTCAGCCATGACCTTTGAGCCGACAGGCGCCGCTATTGCGCCGCCGTAATACTGACCGCCCATTGCCTCATCAAGCATAACAAGAACGGCGATTTCAGGCTTATCTATAGGAGCTATTCCTACATAAGAGCCTATGTACAGTCCCTTGACATTAAGCTCAAGCATTTTTGCTACCTTTTCGGAAGTACCGGTTTTTCCGCCTACCCTATAGCCTGCAACCTGACCGTTTTTAGCGCCGTTCTGAACTACATATTCAAGTAACTGGCGCATTGTAGCCGAAGTGCTTTCGGAAACAACCTGTCTTTTATAGGTATCTGAGAAGGTTTTTACAACCTTTCCGTCTGAGTCAAGGAATTTTTCCGCCAAGTGAGGCTGAACGATATATCCGCCGTTTACCGCGGCCGCGGCAAGAGTAAGAGTATGGAGCGGAGTTATATTAAAGGTCTGACCGAATGAGGACGACGCAAGCTCTGTTGCGTGCATATCGGCAAGCTTATGATAATAAGAGGTTGCTTCACCCGGGAGATCTATTCCTGTCTTTTGAGTAAGTCCGAACGCCTCAAAGTATTTAGAAAATGTTTCTGCTCCTATAAGCTGACCTATCTGAATGAATGCAGGGTTACAGGAATTTGCAATTGCCTGAGGAAGCGTCTGTAAGCCGTGTCCTGCCGCCTTATGACAGTGATATGGGTTTCCTGCTACAACATAAGTATGGTTACAAGTGAATTTACTGTCAACATTTATAAGGTTTTCTTCTAAAGCGGTGGCAGCCGTAAATATTTTAAAAACAGAACCGGGCTCGTAAGTGTCGGAAACGGCTTTGTTTCTCCACTGTCGGTTTAAAAGCTCGGATTTAAGCTTATTTTTTTCTTCGGTATCAGAAACCGCGTCAACCTTAGCTTGATCGGCGGCCGAAAGAGTGAAAGCAGAATTAGGGTTAAAATCGTCGCTTACCGCCATGCCGAGTATTGCGCCGGTATTTACATTCATTACAACTACCGCTCCGCGCTCCTGAACATGCTCGGTTTCAACCGCCTCGTCAAGGTATTTTTCAGCGACATACTGGATATAAGAGTCAATAGTAGTTACAATCGAATTGCCCTGCTTTGCCTCCTCGGATTTCTGATATGTAAACTGCATATCGGTTCCTCTGGCGTTTTTGGCCGCGACAACTCTTCCCGCAACGCCTGTAAGCTCGTTATCATACCAGCTTTCAAGACCGGCAAGTCCCTGATTATCGTCCCCGACAAAGCCGATTACGGTCGACGCGAGGGTATCGTTAGGATAGTATCTTTTAACGGTTTCGTCAAGTCCGACATATTTTGTCATTTCAAGGTCGCTGTTATCCGAAATGAATTTGCGGATTTTATCGGCAACCGTCTTTTCGATTTTTTTCTTTACGGTTACATAATAGGTTCTTTTCTTGGTCTTTTCATAAATATCGTTATAATCCTCTCCGAGAATTTCGGAAAGGTTTTTTGCGATAAGCGTTCTTAAGGTTTCCTGCTTTTTTTCGTCCTTAAGATTGTTTATTCCGTTCGGCGTAATATAAACAGTCCACGCGGTGGCGCTTTTGGCTAAGAATTTCATATTCTTATCGTAAATATTTCCTCTCGGGGCTGTAACGACATTATCATAAAGCTGCTGTTCGGACGCCATGCTCTGATATTCGTCGCCCTTGACGACCATAATATTTACAAGACTGTATGACGAAATAAGGGTAAGACATAAAATTACCGCAATCATGGTAAATTTAATTCTGCCCCGCATTTCCTTTCCCGGTCTTACAGCCATTTTTACACCGCTTTCCTTGTTTTTTCTTGCCGCACTAAATACTCGAAAACGAGAGCCGCGGATATCCCTTTTGACTCTCGTATTTATTTATATTATTTTTATTGTTTATATATTCATTGATTCGCGTCCGATGTGACGGTCTCTCCGTTTTCGGTGACCGCCGTGTTTTTATCGTTTACCCTGATATACTTGACATTTTCCTTGCCCATTTTGCTCATGCCGAGCTGAGTTGCCTCAAGCTCAATATTATAATACGACACTTTTCTTTCAAGGTCAACCTCTAAGCTTGTCTTATAACTGTCAAGCACATTTATTTCTTTTTTGATACTGTTTATATGACTGTTTACTTCATTTATCTTAAGGCGCAAAAATATATTTCCGCAAAGAGCCGCAAGCACGAAAATCGAAGCCGCAAGAGCAAAAGCCGAAACCGACATTCTGCACGATTTAGCTTTAGCTGAGGTTCTGTTTTTGCTTACGGGCATTTTTACGATGTCCGCGGTTTTTTGTGTTCTTTTTTCTTTAGGCATAAACATTTCAAAATCATAAGCAAGACTGTCATTATAATATTTTATGTTATCCATTTTATTGAACATTCCTTTTTATCAGTCAGATTTTTATAATACTGCGAAGCTTTGCGCTCCTGCTCCGCGGATTTTGGTTAAGCTCTTCAACAGTTGCCGTTATCGGCTTTCTTGTCGGCATTTTGCCCTTAGGTGTTCTGTGGCAGACGCATACGGGCAAATCGGGCGGACAAATACAGCCCGTGCAAAATTCCTTAAATTTGTTTTTAACAATTCTGTCTTCTAAAGAATGAAAGGTGATTATACTTAAAACTCCGTCTTTATTAAGGAGATTGAAAGCCTTATCAATTCCCGTTTCAAGGCAGTCAAGCTCGCCGTTTACCGCAATTCTTAAAGCCTGAAAGCATTTTCTTGCGGGGTGTCCGTCTCTCCTTGCTGCGGCAGGCACGCTTGAAGCTATCAGGTCCGCAAGCTCAACGGTTGTGTTTATCGGCTTTTGCGCCCTCTTTTTAACTATTCTGTCTGCTATTCTGTAAGCGAATTTTTCCTCGCCGTAGTTTTTAAATATATCGGCAAGCTCGTTTACCGAAAGATTATTCACAAGGTCGGCGGCGGTTTTTCCGCTCTGACTCATGCGCATATCAAGAGGTGCGTCGGTTTTATAGGAAAAGCCCCTTTCGCCGTTATCAAGCTGATAAGAGGAAACTCCGATATCGAGCAAAATTCCGTCAAGCCCTTTTATATTAAGCTCATTTAAAACGCTGTCCATATTAACGAAATTGCTTCTTATCACCTTAGCATTATAACCTTTAAGTCTTTCTGCCGCGGTTTTCACCGCGTCGGGGTCCTGATCTAAAGCAATAAGCATTCCGCTTTTAAGTCTTTTTGCGATTTCAAGAGAATGCCCCGCTCCGCCGGCCGTACCGTCAAGATAAATACCGTCGGGCTTGATATTGAGCGAATTTAAGGTTTCTTCAAGCAGAACCGGTTTATGTTTAAATTCCATATCTTAAAAATCCAGCTCCTCAACAATAGAAGCGATGGATTCGGGAGTGTACTGTTCGTTTTCTGCTTTCCAAAGCTCTGTATTCCAAATTTCAAGATTGGTGTCCATACCGGTTATATGAGCGCTTGTATCAAGCTGAGCATATTCGCGCAGTACTGACGGGATAAGAATTCTTCCCTGAGAGTCAAATTCAACATTGAAAGCTCCGTCATACAAAAATCTTTTAACGACGCTTGACTTTGCCGAAGGAAGATTTCCTATCTTTTCAACAAGCCTGTCCCACTCTTTAAGAGAATAAACGCATATACAGCGCTTACCGTATATTCCGCGGCAAATCATAAAGCTTTCTCCCAATTCGTCGCGAAGCTTTGCAGGGATGGCGACTCTGCCCTTTTTATCTACTGTATGCTGATAACCTCCGTAGAGCAAAGACCGTCACCTCATTTCTTAAAATTCACCACTAT
>DBKZ01000024.1:0-2485 GCA_002297415.1 Ruminococcaceae bacterium UBA737 | reverse complement strand
AAAAATCAAGTGTTTTTTTGAAATTTACATTACTTCCAAACAGGGCAAACATTATTAGACAATTTTCAACAAATGTTTGACATCGCAAATTAAATATGGTAATATAAATTGATAACAAAATATCTTTAAAGATTTATCTGATATAAGGTGATTGGAATTAAAGAAGAATTTTTATCAAATTCCGAAAAAGAAACCGAAAAAATCGCTTCGGATTTTGCAAAAAAGCTAAGCGGCGGAGAGGTTATAGCGTATACCGGTAACCTAGGCGCAGGAAAGACCTGTTTTACAAGAGGACTGGCACGTGGGCTTGGGTTTAAAGGCGATGTCTCCTCCCCTACTTTTGCGCTTGTAAACGAATACCGCGGCGGAAGACTTGATTTATTTCACTTTGATATGTATCGGATAAGCGGCTTTGAGGACCTTTATTCCACCGGATTTTTCGATTATCTTTCGGAAAACGGTGTTATAGCCGTTGAGTGGAGCGAAAACATTTCGGGAATTCTTGACGGAAATACAATTTTCATTGATATCAGACAGACAGAAAATCCGAATTCAAGAATAATCACGATTAAGAGCGAGGACACGATATGAAGATACTTTCGGTTGAGGCGTCCGCCTCCCCTGCTTCGGTTGCGATAACCGAAAACGGCAAGGTTTTGTCCTCATCATATATAAATATAAATCTCACCCATTCGCAGACTCTTATGAACATGGTTGACGGAGCTTTAAAAAACATCCGCCTTACTATTGACGGTATCGATGCGTTTGCGGTTTCGGCAGGACCCGGGTCTTTTACGGGGCTCAGGATTGCTCTAAGCCTGATAAAGGGACTTGCGGAGCCTTTTAACAAGCCGTGTGTAGGAGTATCTACACTTGAAGCCATGGCATATAACCACAAATCGTTTGACGGAATAGTCTGCTGTCTCATGGACGCAAGGTGCAATCAGGTCTACAATGCGATTTTCTCGGTTAAAAATGGAGAGATAACAAGACTTGTTCCCGACCGCGCTGTTTTATGCGAGGAAGTTATAAGCGATTTAAAGGGTCTTGCCAAAACCGAAAAGGTAATTCTTTGCGGAGACGGCGCCGACCTTTTATTTGAAAAGCTCGAAGACAAGGAAAATATAAAAATAGCCTGCGAGCCTTTAAAATACCAAAATGCCGCAGGAGTAGGTTTCTTAGCACAAACGGATTTTGAAAAAAGAAAGGTCACGCCCGATCTGCTTGTCCCTGTTTATCTGAGACTTCCGCAGGCCGAAAGAGAATTAAAAGCGAAAAAAGAAAAAGCGAGTGATATAAAATGAAAATAGCGATAGGATGCGACCACGGCGGTCTTGAACACAAAAACGCAATAATCGCCCATTTAAAGGAACGCGGATTTGAAGTTGTAAACTTCGGTACCGATACTTTAGATTCGGTTGATTATCCCGATATAGCGGTCAAGGTTTGTAACGCTGTTGTAAACCACGAATGCGACAGAGGAATTCTCGTTTGCGGAACGGGAATCGGAATGTCCATTGCGGCAAACAAGGTTAAAGGAATAAGAGCCGCGGCATTAAGCGACCATTTTTCCGCTAAATACACAAGGCTTCACAATGACGCAAATATTTTATGCTTAGGCGGCAGAGTTATCGGTATCGGTACCGCGCTTGAGCTTACGGATATTTTTACAGATACAGATTACGAAGGCGGCAGGCACCAAAAAAGACTTGATAAAATTGCCGCTTTAGAGAAGTAAAAAAAGCGGCGTATAATGCGCCGCTTTTAAATAAAATTTTCGGAGGATAAAAAATGAACAAGAATGTATTTATTATGGACCATCCGCTGATTCAGCACAAGCTCAGCATTTTGCGCGATGAGAAAACAGGCTCTAAGCAGTTCCGCGAGCTTATAAGCGAGATTGCAATGCTTATGTGCTATGAATCCACAAGAGATCTTCCGCTTAAAGATGTTGAAACAAAAACACCCGTTGCAACCGCAAAGACTAAGATCCTTGCCGGCAGAAAAATGGCTTTTGTTCCTATTCTTCGCGCAGGACTTGGAATGGTTGACGGCGTTTTAAGCCTTATTCCTGCCGCAAGAGTAGGACATATCGGTATGTACAGAGACCCCGAGACCCACATGCCTGTTGATTACTACTGCAAATTACCGGCAGATTTAAATGAGCGTGACGTTTTCGTTCTTGACCCGATGCTTGCAACCGGCGGCAGTGCTATTGACGCGGTTTCAAAAATCAAGGAATTTTCTCCGAAGAGAATTAAGTTTATGTGCATAATTGCGGCTCCCGAAGGAATTGAAGCCTTCACAAAGGCTCATCCCGATGTTCCTGTTTATTGTGCAGGACTTGACCAGTGCCTTAACGAGCATGCTTACATCGTCCCCGGTCTCGGCGACGCAGGCGACAGAATTTTCGGCACAAAATAATAATAAAACAGCAAAAAACAGAGTGCAGCGAAAGCTACACTCTCAGTCTGTCGAAAAAGTC
>DBKZ01000037.1:31273-39203 GCA_002297415.1 Ruminococcaceae bacterium UBA737 | reverse complement strand
GACTATATCATACAAGAAAAAATATGAAAACAATAGTTCTTGATTTAACCGGCTGTAAATATATAAATGAAATTCATGAAAAAATAAGAATTGCATTTGATTTTCCTGCTTGGTACGGTAAAAACTGGAGCGCTTTCTGGGATCTGCTCAGAAGCGAATGCGACGCTCAAAAGGTTATTATCAAGGGCGAAAATACCCTTCCTGAAGAATTTGCGCCCGAAACAGAAAAATTGCATAACGCTCTGAATAAAAATATAAAATTTTGCAAAGATTTGGGCTTAGACAGCTTTTCTTATGAAGTGATTTCTTAGATCCGGTATAAACGCAACCGCCCTGCCGAATTTTTTCGGCAGGGCGAAATATTACTCTGAATTTTATTTTGCTCTTTTCATCAAAAACCAGAAAAGCGTTAAGATTTCAAAAACACCGGCGACGGCAAAAATGAGATTAAGCGACTGAACGCCGTGCGTAAAATAGGTTATTATTATATAGATACACGAAACCACCGACCAAATAATCGCCGAAACGGAAAGAAATTTAAAGAATTTATTCCACCAAAGGCAGGCAAAGACCGTAGCGACAATTGAACTTATCGGCAAAGCATAAATATAAAAATGCCAGCTCGGAAAAGACGGAATGCTTATGCTGAAAACAAAGAACAGCACGGTTGCGACAAACCAGACTACGCCTACCGACAAGGCGGTTATGATAATCTTATTTCGGTGAAGAATAGGTCTTTTAATTTTCTTTTCGCCTATCATATCGTCCACCGTGACCCCGAAAAGGTCGGCAATACATTTAATTATATAAAGGTCGGGCAGACCCTCGCCGCGCTCCCATTTCGAAACCGATTTATCCGAATAATTGAGCTTTTCGGCAAGCTCAAGCTGAGTAAGCCCCAAATCCCTGCGGTAGCAAGCAAGGTTATGAGAAAAATTTTCTCTGATTTTTTCTTCGGTCATTTCCATAAAGTTACCTTTCCTCGTAAAGATTGATTACGCTTCGCCCAAGTCCTTTCGCGAAAGCTACTGTATTTTTTGTTCCGCCTGATTTTCCGTCAAACCATGTTACGACATAGTCGCTCATTTTTACCATAAATTCGTTTCTGCATCTAAAGCAGCCCTTTGAATAATCATTCGCCATGAGAACCCTTTCGTCGGCGGCTTCAAGCAGTGCGTCATACCTCTTTTTCCAGTTTTCGGGAAAAGCCTTTGCCTGCTCCTTAAAAGGAATTACGGCAATAAGACGGATATTCGCTTTATTTTCATAAGCCTTTTTTATAAGCAGAACCGTTTCTCCGGCTAAAATATCAAAGCCCATTGCCATTCCGCAGTAAAAGGTATAACAGCCGTTTTCGGCAAGCTCCGAAACCGCCGTAATAAGCGAGTTTGAAAGCTTGTTAAAGCCTGAATTGTCCGACTCAAAGCTGAAAGGGAATTTGTGGGGACGGTATCCCGTAAAACAACAGGATAAATATTCGTCAATCATTTTTTCACGCCGCCTCTTTCCTTGCAGAGTAATACTATTTTAACATAATTCCCCGATTATTTCAACCGATAAAAAAATAATTGACTTTAAATTCATAATGGGTTAAAATATTTTAGGCAAGCGATATTACATTACTTCAAATACTTGAAATACATAGGGTGAAAAAATGGACGCTATAGATTTAAAGCTTATAACCCTTCTTCAGAAGGACGCGCGCATGCCGCTTAAGGAGCTTGCAAAAAATGTTTATCTTTCTTCTCCGGCAACCGCCGCAAGAATAGAAAGGCTTGAAAAACAGGGGATTATTTCGTCCTATGAAGCAAAGCTTGACCTAAAAGCATTGGGTCTTCCGATAACGGCTTTTATCAATCTTGACCTTGATCCCGACCAAAAGCCGTCGTTTTATCCTTTTATAAGGCTTCACCCGAATGTTATCGAATGCAATTGCGTAACGGGAAGATATTCTCAGCTTATAAAGGTCGCCTTTGAAAGCACCGAGGCGCTCGATACCTTTATCGGCGAGCTTAACGCTTTCGGCCATACCGAAACGCAGATTGCTTTTTCAACTCCGAAGCCTGCTACAGGCGTCGGCATTGAAGAAATAGAGCTTAAAAAACAGGAAAAATAAGTCCTGTTTTTTAAAAAAATGTTCGTCAACCTAAAATACATTTCAGGTTGACGAAGAAAGGAAGACAATTTATGAATTTAAGTGAAAAGCTTCTTGAATATTTTTCAGAAAACAAGGAATTTATTTCGGGCGAGGAGCTTGCGAAAAGATATAATGTCAGCAGAAATGCGGTCTGGAAAGCGGTAAAACAGCTTAAGGCCTCGGGCTATGATATAATTTCCGACAAAAGCGGATATATGCTGGGGGTTAATAACACCCGTCCCCTTCTTTGCGAGCTTAAGAGGAAAACAGGCTTTGAAAATATCATTTTGTTAGACAACACTGAGTCGACAAATGAATACGCAAAAGCCCTTGCCGTAAACGGAGCGGAGGAAAAAACCGCCGTTTTTGCGCTTGAACAGTCCAAGGGGAAAGGACGAATGGGCAGAAGCTTTGTTTCAAACAAGGGCGGGCTTTATTTTTCGGTTATTTTAAGACCGCGGCTTTCGGCTAATGAAATAATGCTGATTACCGTCGCGGCGGCGGTTGCGGTTTGCGAGGCTTTAAACAGCGCCGCAAAAAAGGATTTTCTTATAAAATGGGTAAACGATATTTATTTGGCCGATAAAAAGGTCTGCGGAATTTTAACCGAGGGCTCTTTTAACGCAGAAACCGCCTCGCTTGATTATGCAGTTTTAGGAATCGGCATAAATCTGTCGCCTGTTGCGGATAAGCTTCCGGACGAGCTTAAACAGACCGTCGGGAGCGTTTTTGAAAGCGAAAATGTAACCTCTGAAATTTATGCTGATATCGCCTCGGATATCTATAAGAGATTTTTTAAATATTACGGCGAGATCGAAAGCCGTTCGTTTATGAAATATTATAAGTCGCATTCTTATCTTGACGGGAAAACGGTAAGTTTTTCAAAAGATGGAAAGCCGCACACCGCCGTAGTTTTAGGCATAACCGATAATGCCGGAATTATTTTAAAGGAGGGAGACGCCGAAACCGTGCTAAACGCAGGAGAGGTTTCGGTAAAACCGATATGAAAATTAAGCTTACAAGAATTGCCATGACCGCCGTATTCACCGCGCTTTTAGCCTGCCTTTCGCAGGTCGCGGTGCCTCTGCCATTGGGCATCAGTCTTACATTGCAGACCTTTGCCGTCGCCCTTTGCGGATATTGCCTCGGTCCGCTTTACGGAACGCTTTCAATCGTCGTTTATATAGCGCTCGGCGCCGCAGGCGCTCCGATATTTTCCTCGTTCAGAGGCGGATTTACGGTGCTTTTGGGACTTTCGGGCGGATTTATTTTCGGATTTTTGGGTCTCGCCCTGCTTTGCGGTCTGGCTTTTAATAAAAAGCCGGTATTCAAGATAATTTTAAGTCTTTCGGGGCTTTTAATTTGCCACCTTGCAGGAGTGATACAGTTTAAATTTATTTCGGGAAACACGCTTCTTTATTCATTTCTTACGATAAGCCTGCCTTTTATTTTAAAGGATATAATTTCGATAGCAATCGCTTATTTCATAGCAAGGAAGCTTAATTCAAGCATGAAAAATTATATGAATTAAAAACAGTATTAAACTTCTTGTCCTAAAGAATACCTCTCTTTCGATTGATGTAAAGAAAAATCTTTTTTAGCCAAGCGATAGGATTTGATATGCGAGTTCAAGCGACATCTTTCATAAAATCAATAAAAAACTCAGCCGCCGTGAAAACGGAGACTGAGTTTTATTCATTATTTAATTCTTGCTGAAATCCTCAAGCACAAGACCCTCGTTTTTATCAAGCGCCCAGTTTATATTCCATGTGCTTGTGAAAATCAGCAGATCGTTGCCCTTGAAATCCTGCACCCATTTGGTGTCCGAGGTGAGGTTTAGATCCTTGACCTCGCATTTTTTATCCTTTATCCACCTGATATACTGGAAGGGAAGATTATTTCTTATAACCTCGACATTGTATTCGTTTTTAAGACGGTATTCAAGCACCTCAAACTGCAAAACGCCGACAACGCCGACTATAACTCTTTCCATTCCCGTGTTAGGCTCATGGAAAATCTGAATGGCGCCTTCCTGTGCTATCTGCTCAACACCCTTTACAAACTGCTTTCTTTTAAGGCTGTCCTTATGCTCAATCATCGCAAAATGCTCGGGAGCAAAGGTGGGAATTCCCTCGAATTCCACGCGGTCCTTAACCTCGCAGACGGTATCGCCTATCGAAAAAATACCCGGGTCGAAAACGCCTATAATATCGCCTGCGTACGCTTCGTTGATAATCTGTCTGTCCGAAGCCATAAGCTGTTGAGGCTGGGAAAGCCTTAATGCCTTTTTGCCCTGAACATGGTAGTATTCTTTATCTCTTTCGAATTTTCCCGAGCAAATCCGCATAAATGTCATTCTGTCGCGGTGCGCCTTGTTCATATTTGCCTGTATTTTAAATACGAACGCAGAAAACTTATCCGAATCCGGCTCGACACTGCCCTGCTTGGTCGCTCTCGGCAGAGGAGAGGTGGTAAGCTCGATGAAGCTGTCTAAAAACGGCTCAACACCGAAATTTGTTAAAGCAGAGCCGAAGAATACGGGTGTTAAAGAGCCGTTTCTGACCTTTTCAAGGTCGAAATCAAAGCTTGCGCCGTCTAATAGCTCAATTTGGTCGACAAGCTCTTTTCTCTGGTACTCGCCTATAAGCCCGTCAAGCTTTTCGGTGTCGGTAATATCGCATTCAATAGGCTCAATCCTATCCTGTCCGCGGTGGAATTCGTTAAAAGCTAAAATCTGCCTTTTGTTCCTGTCAAAAACGCCTTTAAAGCTTACTCCGCAACCAATCGGCCAGTTCATCGGATATGTACCTATTCCGAATTCCTTTTCAAGCTCGTCGATAAGCTCAAAGGGGTCGCGCGCCTCGCGGTCAAGCTTGTTGATAAATGTAAATATCGGAATGTGGCGCATAGCCGTAACCTTAAACAGCTTTCTTGTCTGCGGTTCGATACCCTTTGCCGCGTCAATAACCATTACAACGCTGTCTGCCGCCATGAGCGTGCGGTAGGTGTCCTCGGAAAAGTCCTGATGTCCGGGGGTGTCGAGAATGTTTATGCACTTGCCCTTGTATTCAAACTGCATAACCGAAGATGTAATTGAAATTCCGCGTTGCTTTTCAAGCTCCATCCAGTCGGAAACAGCGTGCTTTGCGGTAGCCTTTCCTTTTACGGAGCCTGCGGTCTTGATCGCGCCGGAATATAAGAGCAGTTTTTCCGTAAGCGTAGTTTTACCGGCGTCAGGATGCGAGATAATCGCAAATGTGCGCCGGCGGTTGATTTCTTCTTTTAATGTCACTAAAAAAATCCTTCCGTATCGTTATTGAAAATCTTATCGTAAGCCGGTTTTGCGGACTCGGCGGATATATCGCAAAAAATATTGTAAAACCTTGTTGTGCTTATAAATTTATCGAGCAAGGAAAGCGTTTTTGAGAGGCATTCTTCGTTTTCAGGCAGATAAACGCTTTTTATCAGCGCATGAAACGCCTGCTTTTTCGAAATTTCCTCAGCCCTGTTTTCTTTCGAGCGGTTTATAAAGCAGACGGCTTTAATGGGGGCTTTTTTATCGCCTCTTATTTTTTCCTTTCCGCACCACGGGGTCGGGAAAGCGAAAAATTCACCGTTTTCAAGCCTGATTAAAGGCTTGTCGCCGTTTACAGGTTCTGCGCGGTCCTTTAAAAGCCTGAACCAATTTCGCATGTGGGTGGTTTTTCCCGTTCCGCTGGGCGCGGTGAAGATAACGCACTCTCCATCGACCGAAAATGCGGCGCCGTGCATTAAAAAGGTGTTGAATTTCGGCGCAAGCTCCGCTATTTTCCTGTAAAGCGCGGAAACGGCAAGCAGATATTCATTATCTGAGTCAGAATATTTCTTTTCTGCCTCGATATCCTTTTCTGTCAGGTCGATTTCTAAATCGGCGTTATTTTCGGTTTCAAAGCCCGAAAGAAAGGAAGAAAGTCCGAAGCGGTCGTTTAAGAGATTTACCCTTATTCCCGCAAACTCATAGACCACTTTAAACCCACCTTAGAACAATATACTCAATTAGTATATCATAGAAAAAGGGTAAAATCAATCTATTCTGACAAGACGGCGGTTATTTTTTCGAGAGTTTTATAGTTTTTGAAATTTTTTATTATATCGTCGGTTTTAATGCTTAAAAGTCCGTCGGTTTTCATTTCTTTGATACTTTTTTCTGCGGCATTTAAGGCGTTTACAGTATCGGCAAGCTTTGAATTTAAGGACACCGCCGCGTTTTTGAATTCCTGTGCCGCCGTAAGGTTATCCTTTGCAGCTTTTAAAATGCTTTCGGATAATTTTTTATTTTCTTCGCTTAAATTTGAGGCTTTCAGCCTTTCGTAAGAGGAATAAAGCAGGGTATACTGCTTTTTTGCCGCGCTTTCAAGGTTATCGGCTTTTAAAACGGCTTCGTTTGAAGTCTTTAAAAGGTCGGAGAATGAATTTTTAAGCTCGCCCAATGTGTTAAGCGCACTTGCCTTAAAATCCGAAAGGGTTTTATTCAGCGCCTGATTTGCTTTTGAAATCCCCGAGTCAATCTGATCCGAAAAAGAAAGGTCGATATTTGTTCCGTCAAGAATATCCGACATGCTAAGAGCCGTTAAAGAAATCGAAGAAAGGTCATCGGTCTTTATCCTCACGGCAAAATTTTCTCCCGTTCCGATTTTTATTCCGGTGTCCTCATAAAAGCTCGGTATAAAAAAGCTTACGGCAAGGCAGGAATTTCCCACATTTATCTTTTTGCCGTCGGTAACATTAAGCTCCTGAGTGTCCGACGAGGTTACAACCAGTGCGAAAGCCGCAGGCTTATGAACTGTATATTTTGTTTTATTTACCGTTTTTTCAAAGGTTGCGTTATTTTGGGCATTTAGCTTTAAAACCGAATAATCTCCGCCACATTTAAGGTCAATATTGAAATCAACGGGAAAGTCCTTATCCTTACAGCTATATGAATAAGAATTGTTATCTGCCTTTTGAGGCGTTATTTCCTTTTGCTTTATACCGTTTCCTGTTTTGTCTGCGGAAAAATAAAGCATGGATTTGGGAGCGTCGGTCTTTTGTTCCTTGACCTCGGCTTTTATCTGCTTTATCTCAGGTTTTATAATGCTCTCTTTTTTTGTTCCGCCCGCAATATTTAAAACAAGCCCTGCAACTGCCGCGGCGCTTAAAATTCCAAACATAATTTTTTTCGTTTTCAGCTTTTTCATCCCCTGTTTTTTCTTTCCGTTTTAGTATAACCGGAAAGAAGGGAATATTATGTTTATTTAATGAATACTTAATACTTAAAAATGAAGAATGAATAATAAAAAGAGAAGTTCACACATAAAGTGTAAACTTCTCTTTTGGTGACCCGGACGAGATTCGCTCGGCGCACTGTCGTGCCCCGACACGCACGCGGACTCTCGGACCGTCCGCAGGAAGGTCCGAGCTTTGCCTAACGGCAAAACCGTCCTGTTCGAATCTCTGTATAATAAAAAGAGAAGTTCACGCAAAAGCGCAAACTTCTCTTTTGGTGACCCGGACGAGATTCGAACTCGTGTTACCGCCGTGAAAGGGCGGTGTCTTAGGCCTCTTGACCACCGGGCCGAATGGTGGCTGTAATTGGATTTGAACCAATGACACTGCGGGTATGAACCGCATGCTCTAGCCAACTGAGCTATACAGCCGTATATCGCGACTAAATTATTATACGAATTTTAGCGGTGTTTGTCAAGTGTTATTTAAAAAAAAATAAAAAAGTGCGGAAAATAAATTCCGCACCCCAGTCTGTCGATAAACTGTAAA
>DBKZ01000037.1:23881-31166 GCA_002297415.1 Ruminococcaceae bacterium UBA737 | reverse complement strand
GTGGTATTGGCGGGGATAGAGTACAGTCCGAAAATCTCCGATTTTCGAGCGAACGGCATTCCCGTCCAAGAGAGTGTCGACTTTTTCGACACTCTCAAGTGCGGAAAATAAATTCCGCACCCTTTAAATCGCCTTTTTACATTACTTCTTCTGCGAAGAAAATCTCGCTCGATACTATATTATATCCGAATTCCGAATTTGCGTTTTTAACGAAAATCGTTGAGGCGGTGAGCGCTTCATCCTCGCTGTCATGGCTTAAAACCTTAACAGAGGTTTTAACGGTAAATGTTCCGTCCTCATTTTCGGTAACATTTAAAATCTTATGCTCGTATTTCGAATAACCGCGGCCTATGATGTAAACAAATCCGTCCTTTTTCGGGCAGTCCTCATTTATCTGAGAAATATCGGCTATCTCTACGCCGTACATCGACCTGACAAAGCTCTTTACAAGCTCGGCAGAGATATAATCCTCGTCTGCCTTGTCGCGGTTATCAAGAATTGCTATAACCGAATTGTTGACTATGGAATTTATATCGTTAAAATCCTCGTTATAAACAAAATTATGATTGAGCATATTAAGAAAACGCGCGTTTCTCGCCTCTGTCTGCGGATCTTCTCCGTTTCCCGCGGCCTTTACAGAGCCTGCCTTTGAATAGGACATACCGAAAGCGAAAATTCCGACGGCGATAACAAGAGCTGCCGAAAGAAAAGCAAACAGTTTCTTTTTCATATATAACGCCGTCCTTTCAGATTTTCTATATATACATTATACTTGAATTTTTTCAAAATTGCAGGAACAATCGTGTTACAGAAGTTTTCAATAATGTTACCGTTTGATACTGTTTTTCGGCAGAATGCCTTAATTTGTAACAAATTTGTAGTGTTTATGACATTTTCCTAAAAGTTTTTTTGAGTTTATAAAATAATTAGTTGTAATCTACAATCCTTTATGATATAATGATTTTACATAAATCAGTTACCCATAAAGGAGTTGTACGAAATTGAAAAACTATTCGGAAAACGCAGTAAAAAACATTGCTTTTTTAGGCCACGGCGGCTCAGGCAAGACCACTCTTGCGGACGCAGTGCTTTATTATACAAAGGCAACTGACAAAATAGGCAAAACACCCGAGGGAACCGCGGCTATGGACTTTGACCCCGAGGAGAAAAAGCGCGGAGTATCCGTCAGTACATCGGTTTTTGCCCTTGAACATAACGGACTTAAAATTAACCTTATCGACGCCCCCGGACAGTTTGATTTCGCCGCAGGCGTAAGCGAGGCGCTTGCCGCGGCTGACAGCGCCGTTATAACGGTTTCGGGAAAATCGGGACTTACCGTAGGCGCAAAGCAGTGCTTTAAAAAGGCGAGAGCGCAGAATAAAAGCGTCGCTTTCTTTATAGGAAAGCTTGATTCCGCGCATGCGCATTATTACAGGGTAATTTCCTCGCTTGTCGCTAATTACGGCGCCGCCGTATGCCCGATAATTGTTCCTTTCGTTGAGGACGAAACGGTTAAATGCTTTGTCGATTTTATAAATAACGAGGCTTATTCCTATAACGGCTTTGAAAAGACCGTTTTAAGACTTCCCGAGTCAAATGAGATTACCCAGATGAGAGATATGATGCTCGAAGCGGTTGCAAGCGTTGACGAGGATTTGCTCGAAAAATATTTAAACGGCGAGCAGTTTACAAGAGAAGAAATCATAAACGGACTCAAAAAAGGAATTAAATCAGGCGATATCTGCCCAGTATTTTCGGGAATTCAGCAGAGGGGAGACGCAATCTCTGATTTTGCCGAGGAGCTTTTTGAGCTTATGCCTACAGCACAAGAGGAAGGCTTTTCTTCCGAAAGCGCTGATACTGCCGTACTTATTTTTAAAACGATTGCCGACCCGTTTGTAGGTAAGCTTTCATATTTCAAGGTCCTAACGGGTGTTTTAAAACCCGATATGAAGCTTAAGTCCACAAGGACGGGAGACGAAGAAAAGCTTTCGAAAATTATGTGGCTTAAGGGTGCTAAGCAGGAGGACGCGCAGGAAATCCATGCGGGAGATATCGGCTGTGCCGCAAAGCTTTCCTATGCGCTTACAGGCGATGTTCTTTCGGTTTCGGGTAAAGCGGAGCCTATAGAAATCGTTTTTCCGATGCCCTCGCTTTCCGTTGCGGTATATCCTAAGAATAAGGGCGAAGAGGAAAAGGCGGCTTCGGGTCTTGCAAGGCTTGCCGAGGAAGATCCCACCATACTTATTAAGACCGACAGCGAAACACACGAGCAGATTTTGTCGGGTCTCGGCGAACAGCATATTGATGTTATTGTTTCAAGACTTAAATCGAAATTCGGCGTAGAGGTTGAGCTTAAAAAGCCGAAGATTGCCTACAGAGAAACTATAAGAAAGAGCGTCAAAGCGCAGGGCAGGCATAAAAAGCAGTCGGGAGGACACGGTCAGTTCGGCGATGTCTGGATTGAATTTGAGCCGTGCGACAGCCATGAGCTTGTATTTGAAGAAAAGGTATTCGGCGGTTCCGTTCCGAAAAATTTCTTCCCCGCTGTAGAAAAGGGACTCAGAGACTGTATGTCCTCAGGCGTTCTTGCGGGATATCCGATGGTAGGAATAAAGGCCACTCTTTATGACGGCTCATATCATCCTGTAGACTCTTCCGAAATGGCATTTAAAACCGCCGCGTCTTTAGCCTTCAAGGAGGGCGTCTCAAAGGCGAGCCCTGTTTTAATGGAGCCTATCGGCACGCTTACGGTTACCGTTCCCGATGAAATGCTCGGCGATGTTATAAGCGATATAAATAAGCGCCGCGGAAGAATAATCGGAATGAATCCCGCTCCCGATAAAATGCAGGAGGTAATAGGAGAGGTACCGATGTCGGAAATGCAGGATTTTTCCACCGCAATGCGTTCGATAACTCAGGGCACTGCAACATTCACCCTTGAATTTACAAGATATGAGGATGTTCCTGCAAATATTGCGGAAAAAATCATAGCTGAAAATAAATAATATTTACAGCTCGATACAAAGATTAAAATTCGGCTGAAACTAAAAAAGGCTCCCTTCTTATTGACGAATGTCAATATAGAGGGGAGCTGTCGTTCTAGATGCTAGACATTAGATTTTAGACATTAGACCGATGTGTGCCTGTCGGCACGAAAATTAAATAAAAATTCATTTAAGTCTAACATCTACCATCTAATGTCTAATATCTAGTAAGTGGGGTATTCAAGCCTCCCTTGCCTAAAGGGAGGGCGGACCGCGTTATAGCGCGGTGGAGGGATTTTTCTTTTGCTGTTACAGCGTCTTTAAAAATTCGTCGATTCTTTCTACCGCTTTTATAAGGTGCTCGGTTGAATAGCAGTAGGACGCTCTTACAAAGCCCTCGCCGCCCTTGCCGAATGCGGTTCCGGGGACTATCGCCACATGCTTTTCCTTAAGCAGTCTTTCGCAGAATTCATCGCATGAAAGACCGCTTTTTTTAATTGACGGGAACGCATAAAAAGCGCCTTTAGGCTCGCGGCAGGTAAGACCGATTTCATTAAATGAAGCAACCGTGAGCTTTCTTCTTCGGTCATATTCCTCTTTCATGGCAGCTATTGCGGCGTCGCCGTTTCTCAGTGCGTCAACAGCCGCATACTGGCTGACTGTAGGAGCGCACATTATCGCAAACTGATGAATTTTTGTCATTTGCTTTATAATTTCCTTCGGACCGCAGGCGTAACCTAAGCGCCAGCCTGTCATCGAAAATGTTTTTGAAAAGCCGTTTACGGTAACCGTCCGCTCCTTCATATTGCCTACAGACGCAAAGCTGACATGATTTGAGCCGAAGGTAAGCTCGGAATAGATTTCGTCGGAAATAACCGCAATGTTTGTGTTTTCAAGCACCTTTGCTATTTCTTCGAGATCCTTTTTCTCCATAATGGCTCCCGTCGGGTTGCACGGATAGGGGAGAATGAGCGCCTTGGTTTTAGGTGTTATATGCGCTTTTAAATCCTTTGCGGTGAGCTTGAAATCGTCCTCAGCCTTGGTTTCAATGATAACCGGAACGCCCTTTGCGAGCAGAGTTATCGGCTCGTAGCAAACATAGCTCGGCTGAGGGATTATAACCTCGTCTCCCTCGCACACTATCGCTCTTATCGCTGCGTCAATCGCTTCGCTCCCGCCGACGGTTACCAAAACCTCGCTTTCGGGCTCGTATGAAAGGCTGTATTTTCTCTCTAAAAATTCGGTGATTGCGCTTCGAAGCTCCATAAGACCCGAATTTGAGGTATATTTTGTTTTACCGCGCTCAAAAGCGGCAATTCCCGCTTTTCTTATGTGCCACGGGGTCTGAAAATCCGGCTCGCCGACGCCTAAGGATATTACATCGTCCATAGTAGCGGCGATATCGAAAAATTTCCTTATTCCCGACGGCTTAAGCGCAGTTACCTCAGGGCTTAAAACCGATGAATAATCTATCATAAAAGAAACTGCCCCCTGTCGTCGCGGTCCTTGTCAAAAAGCTTGATATCAAGCTCCTTGTATCTTCTCATGACAAAATGAGTTGTAGTCTGAGTGACAGAATCAAGCGTTGCAAGCTCCTTTGCGACAAACTGAGCGACATCCTGCAGGGTCTTGCCCTTTACTACAACATTAAGGTCATAAGCACCCGACATAAGATACACCGATTCTACCTGCTCAAAGGAGGAAACCTTTTCGGCGATTTCCTCAAAGCCCAAGTCCGCTTTCGGAACAACATTCAGCTCAACTATTGCCGAAACAGGCGCGTTTTCAAGCTTTTCCCAGTCGATAACCGTTTTATAGCCTCTGATAAGTCCCTGATTTTCGAGCTTTGCGATTTCGTCGCTGACCTCCGCCTCGGTCATGCCGGTCATTTTGGCGAGCTGAGCAAGAGTGTATTTCGCGTTTCTTGAAAGAAGTTTAAGGATTTCGCTTTTCATGATTTTTTCCTCCGTAGTTTTTAGTCACAATAATATAAAAACAAGCCCTGAAAAGGCATAGCCTTTTCAGGGCGAGCAATCAAAATACCCGTGTTACCACCTGAATTCGGAAAAATCGGTTTTTCCGCACTCAAAGCCTTTAACGGCGGCTTTCCGGCTTTCCCTTTCGGGCGCGGCTGATAGGATAGCTTCATGCGAAAGTGCTTTTAGGGCTTTCACCGACCGCCCTCTCTCTTAAAAAAGCGAAATTTGCATTACTTATTCCCGTCATAGCTTTTTAATTATAATAATACAAAATATGAAATTTGTCAAGATAAAATGCTCCTGCCTCTATTTTAAGAGACAGGAGCAGAAAGGTAAGAAATATTATTAAACGAGAAGACTGCGGTAAAGCTCTTTGATATCCTCAACAGAGGTTTCTCTCGGGTTGCCCGGGCGGCATGCGTCAGCATAAGCGTCCTTAGCGAGAGCGTCAATATCCTCTTCCTTAACGATTCCCTTAAGGGTTGTAGGAATTCCGACATCCTCGGAAAGCTGTTTAACCGCATTAACGGCGGCAGCGCGGTATTCCTCCTGAGTCATATTCTCTGTTCCCTCAACGCCCATAGCCTTCGCTATATCACGGTATTTTGTACCGGTGTATTCAGCATTATAAGCCATAACGGTCGGAAGAAGGATTGCACAGGCCTTTCCGTGGGGAGTGTCATAATAAGCCGAAAGGGTGTGAGCCATAGAGTGGTCAACGCCGAGTCCGACATTAGAGAAGCCCATTCCTGCAACATACTGACCGAGAGCCATTCCCTCTCTGCCTTCTTTTTCATTCTTAACAGCGCCGCGGAGACTTCTTGCAATAATTTCAATTGCCTTGATATGGAACATATCAGAAAGCTCCCAAGCCGCTTTTGTGATGTAGCCCTCAATTGCATGGGTAAGCGCGTCCATGCCGGTTGCGGCGGTAAGAGCGGCAGGCATGGAATTCATCATATCGGGGTCAACAACAGCTACTACCGGAATGTCATGCGCGTCAACGCAAACGAATTTACGCTTTTTCTCAACATCGGTGATAACATAGTTGATTGTAACCTCAGCCGCGGTACCTGCAGTAGTAGGAACTGCGATTATCGGAACGCAGGGATTCTTTGTCGGAGCAACACCCTCAAGAGAGCGGACGTCGGAAAATTCGGGGTTGGTAACGATAATTCCGATAGCCTTTGAGGTGTCCATTGAAGAACCGCCGCCGATTGCTACGATACAGTCAGCACCGCTGTCCTTAAACGCTTTTACGCCGTTTTGAACATTCTCAATTGTCGGATTTGCTTTGATATCCGAATATAATGTATAAGGGATTTCTGCTTTTTCAAGAAGATCTGTAACCTTTGCGCTTACTCCGAACTTAACAAGTCCCGGGTCGCTTGCAACAAAAGCTTTTTTAAATCCGCGGTTTTTGATTTCGTCAACAACGGCGGTTACGGCGCCTGAGCCGTGATAAGAGGTTTCGTTAAGAATAAATCTGTTCATAAAATCACCTTTTCCTTTTTTATCCGCAGCGGCTTTAGTGTCACACTAAGCTGCCGCATTTAAGATTTAGGACAATTTCCCTAATCTTTTTTAATAATACCATACATTTGTTAATATTTCAACGAATAATTATGAACAAATTAAAATTTTCCCATAATCTTGAAATTATTTTGGTTTAATGATATAATTATTATATATGTTTATATTTTGGCAAAGCTTAAAGCTTTGCTTTTTACGGAGGCAAACAATGGCATTACAGGAATCCGGAGAAATGTATCTAGAAACCGTGTACATTCTTCAAAGAAAAACAGGCGCTGTCCGCTCTTTGGATGTCGCTGAATATATGGAATTTTCAAAGCCGAGCGTTAGCAGGGCGGTAGGTCTGCTTAAAAAGGGCGGCTATCTTAATGTTGATAAAAACGGTTTTTTAACCCTTACTGCCTGCGGCGAGGAAATCGCCGAAAAGATTTACGAGCGGCATACATTTATAACCAAGTTCTTAGTAGAGCTCGGCGTCAATGAAGGCACTGCCGCGGCGGACGCCTGCAAAATGGAGCACTGCATAAGCGACGAATCCTTTAAGGCTTTAAAAAAGCATATAGAGAATATGAATTCAAAGCAAAAGGATTAGATATAGAATTTTCCGGTTTAGATGTTAGTAACTAGACGGTAGATAATAGACAATACCCCTCAGTCGCAATTAAATTGCGACAGCTCCCCTCTATATTGACATTCGTCAATAAGAAGGGAGCCTTTTCTTTAGTCTCGCAGAAACCCAAGCCTCCACTTTAGACGAAAGGAAATTCCCCTGTTAGGGGAAATGTC
>DBKZ01000037.1:12798-23846 GCA_002297415.1 Ruminococcaceae bacterium UBA737 | reverse complement strand
GTCTTCCGGAGGAAAAGGTGGCTTTGCCGTAGGCAAAGACGGAAGGGTTTGGTTACATCAGCGGCAACGCCGCACATTTGTCTAATATCTAAAATCTAATGTCTAACAAATAGAACAATAAAAACAATAAAAAACGGAGGACGTTTAAGTCCTCCGTTTTTCTCTCTGCTTATTTGAATTACTTAGAAAGCTGCTTCTTAGCGCCGAATGTTACTGCCGCAGCGCCGAGCATAACAACTGCAAAAATGATTGCGGTGTTATAACCGGTCTTCGGAGAATCGGACTTCTTAGCAACGCCTGTTACAGGGTCTGTGATCTGGCCGTTGTAGTTAGCGCAGATGATAAGACTTGTAAGGGGCTTGATAGAAAGAGTAGCAGACTTAAGATTTCCGCTTACGATTGTATAATCTGTTCCCTCAACAGCAGCGGTAACGCTTGCAAGAGGAGTAGCAGCAGCCGAAAGGGTGATAAGCTCGCCTTCGTTAGCTCCTGCAGTGCCGGTAGCGGTAGCTGCCTTGTAAATGGTCCAGCCGTTGAAAGTTCCTTCGCTTTCGATAGCCTTAGCTGTTACAACGCCGCCCTCGTTAACGATCTGAGCTTCGCCGGTCTTTGAAAGTCCGTCAACAGGAGTGCCCTTATAAAGGGTTACTTCATACTTAACGGTTGCCTCGGGGCTCTTTTCTGCACAGACGCCGAGGGTGAGTGAGAATGCGCAAACTAAGCAGAGAATAGTTGCAATAATTTTTTTCATGCTCAATAACCTCCTAATTGCTGATATTTTGAGACAATGATATTCTAACACATATTTTTTGAATTGTAAAGATAAATTTTAAATAAAAAGTGCCTAAAATTGTAAAAAAAATTAGTCAAAAAATTTTTGTTGTTTAATCTTCGTATATATTGTATAATAAAATATATATGCAATCAGCAATTTTACCGGAGGCTGGAATTTATGGTATATCTTGATAACAGCGCGACGACGGCGCCGTGCGAAAAAGCAATATCGGAAATAAACAGTGCGCTGCATGAAAATTTCGGCAATCCGTCCTCGTTACATATTCTCGGAATGAACGCCGAGCTTAAAATAAATGAGGTAAGAAAAAAGCTTGCGGACCTGCTTGAATGCAGACCCGATGAAATCTATTTTGTCTCCTGCGCAACCGAGGGAAACAATACCTGCATCGAGGGAGCGGTCAGAAGAAATAAAAGATTGGGTAAAAAAATCGTCACGACTGCGGTTGAGCACCCCTCTGTTTTAAATACCGTTAAAAGACTTGAAAGCGAGGGCTCAGAGGCGGAATTCGTCTCTCCCGAAAGCGACGGAACCGTAAGCGCCGAAAAATTTGCGGCGGCTGTAGATGAAAAAACCGTTCTTGCCTCGATGATGCTCGTAAATAACGAAACGGGCGCCGTTATGCCCGTAAAAGAAGCGGTAGGCCTTATTAAAAGAAAAAATAAGGATACGCTTATCCACTGCGACGCGGTTCAGGCGTTCGGAAAAATGCCTGTCAGCGTAAAGGATTTAGGCGTCGATATGCTGACTTTAAGCGGTCATAAGTTCCACGCCCCGAAAGGAATCGGAGCGATGTATATAAGAAAGGGCGTAAATATAAGACCCTTGCTTGCGGGCGGAGGACAGGAAAAAGGAATGCGCTCGGGCACCGAAAGCGTTCCGCTTATAGCGGGTTTAGGCGGCGCTTTAAGCGAAATTCCCGATTTTAAAAGCACCCTTGAAAGACTTTTTGAGCTTAGAAATTATGCAAAAGACCGGCTGCTTGAAATCGGCAATATAAAGATAAATTCAAATGATTCTTCGCTTCCCTATATCCTTAATATCTCGGTTTTGGGATACCGCTCGGAAACCCTGCTCCATTTTCTTGAGGCAAAGGAAATTTATGTTTCCTCGGGCAGTGCCTGCTCTAAGGGCGAGGTCAGCAAGGTGCTGACTTTGCAGGGGCTTAAGAAGGCGGAAACCGACAGCGCTCTTAGAATCAGCTTTTCTAAATATTCTTCGAAAGAGGATGCCGATTTGTTGGTCGGGGCTTTAAAAGAGGCAGTAAGTAAATTAAGAAGGTCTGTAAAATAATGAAAGAAATTATACTTATAAAAGACGGAGAGCTTTCCTTAAAGGGGCTTAACCGCCAGAATTTTGAGGACAGAATGATAAGAAACATCAAGCGCCGCTTAAAGCCGCTCGGTGAATTTCGTGTTAAAAAAGCTCAGTCGACTATATATATAATCCCCGAAAGCGAGGATTTCGATTTCCCCGAGGCGCTCAATAGAATGGGCACTGTTTTCGGAATTGCCGGATTTTCGAGAGCCTGCGTGTGCGAAAAAAGCGCCGAGGATATTTTCAGTAAAGCGCCGATTTATCTTAAGGATACCTTAAATTCGGTTAAAACCTTTAAGGTTGAGGCAAAAAGGGCGGACAAGTCATTTCCGCTTACCTCTCCCGAAATCAGTCGGGAATTGGGCGGAGTGTTGCTTAAAAATTTCCACCATTTAAAGGTGGATGTGCACAATCCCGATGTCATAATAACCGCGGAAATAAGGGATTTCGGCGCTTATATAAGAGCAGGACAGATAAAGGGCGCAGGCGGACTGCCCGTAGGCACCTCGGGCAGGGCGGCGGTTCTTATTTCGGGCGGAATTGACAGCCCTGTTGCCGCTTATCTTATGGCTAAGCGCGGACTTATTCTTAATGCCATTCATTTTGCTAGCCCCCCTTATACAAGCCCGAGAGCCGAGCAGAAGGTAAGGGATCTGCTTTCAAAGGTCGCGGTTTACAGCGGAACTATAAGGCTTGCCGTTGTCCCGTTTACCGAAATTCAGGAGGAAATCGGCAAAAAATGCCCCGAGGATTATTTCACGCTCATTATGCGCAGAATGATGATGAGAATTTCCTGTATTATAGCGCAAAATGATGAATGCTTGGGACTTATAACAGGCGAAAGCTTGGGTCAGGTCGCAAGTCAGACGCTTCCTGCCCTCGCCGCTACAGACGGGGTCTGCACAATGCCTGTCATGCGTCCGCTTATAGGAATGGACAAGGAAGAAATTATAACGATTTCTAAAAAAATAGACGCTTTCGAAACCTCAATTCTGCCCTATGAGGACTGCTGTACGGTATTTACCCCAAAGCACCCTCATACAAGACCGAAAAAGGGTCAGTGCGAGGCGGCGGAGAAAAATCTCGATATCGAAGGGCTTATTAAAAAAGCCGTTGAGGGAACGGAATTCTCTTATATAGTGTGACAGGTTCGAGTTAAACTAAAAGGAGCAATACGCTATGAAGGGCGCAGTTAAAAGCATATTTTTAAAAGTGAATATGAAAATTGCGCTTAAAATCATGAGCGCGGTTTTCGCGGCGGCGGTTTTAATATCGGGAATTTATTTTTCCTCTTATTTCACAACCGCTCAAAAGCAGATAAGCAATGTTACCGAAATGAGAAAAATCTGGAACAAAAAGGGAAGCTCAAAAACGGATAAATTTGAGGTTTTCAGCTCCTCAAACGGGGATTTTACCGCTTGGCTCGAATTTTCCGATAAAACGGTCAGCAACCCTGTTTATCTTTCGCGGACCGACGGGTTTTACGATAATCATGACAGCTTTAAAAAGCCGAGCCGTTACGGAGCGCTCCATTTTCTTTCGGGCACGGATATCTCTCCTTATTCCGAGGACAGGAATTTGGTTATAAAGGGGAACAATTTGTCCGACGGCTCAATGTTCGGAAATCTTATAAAATTCAAAAATTCGAAATACTGCGGACAAAATGCGGTTATAACCCTTACTACCGAGCACGGCGTATATAAATATTATGTATTTGCGGTTTATATGTTTGATTTTTCTACCGATGAGGCAGACCCTCAAAAAAGCAAATTTGAGGACGGCTCGTTTTCCGAGTGGCAAAAGAATATAACTTCAAGAAGCTTTGTTAACACCTCGGTAAGAGTAAATTCGGGAGACAGATTTTTAACCCTTATAACCGAGCTTGACGATTTTGACGGCGCAGGTCTTGCTGTTACCGCGAAAAGAGTCAACTCGGCTCAGATAAAGGAATATTCCTCGCATAAAATAAGCACCAACCCGAATGCGGTTTATCCGTATAATTGGTATGAGGCGCATAAGTAAAAGGATGAAATGGAAATGTTACAGAATGTAAAGGTGGATGTAGTTTATTTTTCCAAGGCCTCGGATTTTGAAATGGAATTTAATCTCTGCGGCTGCTGCAGGATGAGACTGCTTACCGAAAAGGGAGACGGAACGGTTAAGCGCTTTGTCGAAAATCTTGCGACTGCCGTAAGCCGAAGCAGGGTTATAATCGCCTGCGGTCCGGTAACAGGGGAAAACAGCATTATAAAAACGGTCGCAACCGCCATAAACGCACCCCTTTCGAAAACCGATAATGCGGCTTTCGGAATTTCAGCTTTAGAAGACTTAGAGATTATCGAGGGCGCACTGCCGCTTGTAACCTCGGAGGGTGTTTTCGGCGGATGTGTTATAGAAAGCGGTCCGCAGTCAATAATACTGCTGACAGAGGATAAGGTAATAAGAAAAAATCTTATGAAAAATCTTATCCATCCTTATATTGCGGAGCTTAGTATCATTCCGCAGGACGAAAACGCCGCACCCTTAAAGACCGAAGAGGAAAAGCTTGCGGAGGAAATAACCGAACAGCTTTCCTTAGAAGAAACAGAAGAAGCCGAAGCTACATCTGATACCGCTTTAGAGCAAGCCGAGGAAGAGGCTGACGCGGTGCAGGAGACTTTACCGATTTTTGAGGACGAGCCAACAGCCGAACCGTCTCAGGAGACAGAGGAAACCGCCAAGTCGGAGACCGAAGAAGAAAATACGGCGGAAGAAATAAAAGAGCTTCCCGCTAAAAAGGAAGAGCAGGCGGATTTAAAATCCGAAAAAGCAGAGATTAAAGAGCAAACCGGTTCTGTTAAACCCAAAGGTGAAATAGAATTTATAATGGACTCAGAGCCTGCGGCGCCGATAGATTTCACCTTAGGCACGCCCGAAAGGGAAACAGGCTTTATTACGGGAGACGAGGAAAGCGATTTTATTCCCGAAATTCCGAAAACCCCCGAAGCACCGAAAAAAGAGAAAAGCACATTTATAGTTAAGCCCGATTCTAATACTTCAGAGGGACTTTCAAAAGAGCCTGAGAAAAACTCAAAGGGAATAAATGTAACCATACTTGTTATCTGCGTTATACTCATAATCTGCCTTGCTATGACCGCGGTGCTTTTAATCGGCATTCCTGCGGCGAGAAATCAGGATGTTATGAGCTATATTAAGGAAATCTTTACTTCGAGCGCTTCATCTGTTTAAATTCTTTTAAATCAAAAAGAGAGGTTAATTTTATGTCAGGCTTACCCGTTGCGGTCAAATATCTTATCACATTTCTTGTGTCAATGGTGCCGATAGTCGAGCTTCGCGGAGCTATCCCGATTGCGGAATCCTTAAAGCTCAATATATTTTTATATTATCCTATTGCGATTATCGGAAATCTGCTCCCAGTGCCCGTTATCTATCTTTTCGCAAGAAAGGTCTTGGAATGGGGCAAGGACAAAAAGGTAATAGGCGGATTTTTTACATGGTGCATTGAAAAGGGCGATAAGGGCGGCAAAAAAATCAAGGCGTCCGCAGGAAACAGAGGGATATTCTGGGCGCTCCTTATATTTGTCGGGATTCCGCTCCCCGGAACCGGCGCTTGGACGGGTACTCTTGCCGCAAGCTTTTTAAATCTCGATTTTAAAACAAGTATTACAGCCGTGTCCTTGGGCGTAGTTCTTGCGGGAATTATAATGTCGCTCGGCAGTAAGATCGTGGCTCTGCTCGGCTGGGCGGGTGTTGCGGCGGTTATCGCGGTAATTCTTGCGGCAATCGTAATTTCCGTATTGGTTAAAAAGAAGAAAAAAGCCTGAGCTTGTTGTGAAAATTGCATAAAACGCAAAAATATTTCCGATTTTTATTTAAGCAGAAATACAGAAAGTTAAAAAAGCTCTTGATTTTGATAAAAAAAGGAGTATAATGTGCTCATAAAATAAATTGAATAGTCGATAACGAATTGTTAGAGGCGCAAAAGTAAAGAGTAATCAGCTTTTGGCACTCAATTGCCGATAAAAGCGAAATGAAAGGTGCTTTTGCCGAAACCGAGCGTTTATTGAGAAACGGGCGGTTGGGAGTAAGGATAATATCCGTGCTACTGTCGCAACACTTTTGCGGAGTGCTACAGTCGTGTTCATAGTTTTTTGAGTTTATGAAAACGGTCAAAGCATTCGGTTTTGACCGTTCTTTTTATTTTAAATAAAATTTCGATTAAATCGGAGGAAAAGAAAATGAAAAGATTACTTGCAATTTTAACAGCCGTTGTTTTAACGGCATGCACCATGACCGCCTGCGGCAGCAGTAAGAGCAAAAAGGCAGAAAGCGGCGTTGAGGACGGAGTTCTGACAATCGCCATGGAATGCGCTTATGCTCCTTATAACTGGACTCAGGCTGACGATTCGAACGGCGCCGTTCCGATTAAGGACTCTAAGGAATACGCTAACGGCTACGATATCATGATGGCAAAGAAAATCTGCGAAGCAAACAACTGGAAGCTTGAGGTTGTCCGTCTTGACTGGGATTCGCTTGTTCCCGCCGTTCAGACCGGTAAGGTTGACGCGGTAATCGCAGGTCAGTCAATGACAGAAGAGAGAATGAAGCAGGTTGATTTCGCAGGACCTTATATTTATGCGAGCATCGTCTGCATGGCAAAGCAGGACAGCAAGTATGCTTCCGCAACAAAGCTTTCGGATCTTTCGGGCGGTAAATGCACATCTCAGCTCGGAACAATCTGGTATGATACCTGCCTTCCTCAGATAAAGGGCGCAAATATTCAGACCGCTTCCGAAACCGCTCCTTCAATGCTTATGGCCCTTGAAACAGGCGCAGTTGACTTTATTTGCACCGATATGCCTACGGCTCAGGGCGCACTTATAGCTTATCCCGACCTTAAGATTCTTGACCTTGAGGACAATTCCTTTGAGGTTGACGACGGCGATATCAATATCGGCGTTTCGGTAAGAAAGGGCAACACCGTGCTTAAGGATAAAATCGACAGCGTTTTAAAGACAATGACTGCCGACGATTTCAATAATATCATGGCTGAGGCTACTAAAATTCAGCCTCTTGCCGAGAAATAATTTGCTCAGCAATTTTTAGGAGAAACATTTATGAATAAGCTTTCCGAGCTTTGGGCGGATATAGTAGAATGCTGGTCAAGCAGCTCTTCCCAGTATTTAAACGGCGCCCTTAAAACAATAGAACTTGCCTTGGTTGCAACCGCAATCGGCTGTATAATAGGTCTTGCCTGCGGAATAGTTCAGACTATTCCGGTAGGTAAGAAGGATAATATCGTAAAGAAAATTCTGCTCGGTATCGTAAAGGCAATAGTAAGAATTTATGTCGAGGTGTTCAGAGGAACGCCGATGATTATTCAGGCAATATTCATTTTCTATGCACTGCCTTATTTTACCGACGGCGCTATTAACCTTGATGTAACCTTGGCGGCATATCTTGTCGTTTCGATAAATACAGGCGCTTATATGGCGGAAACCGTCCGCGGAGGAATTATGTCTATTGATATCGGTCAGACCGAGGGCGCAAAGTCTATCGGAATGAACCATTTCAAGACTATGCTTTATGTAATTCTTCCTCAGACTATCCGCAATATTATCCCTCAGATAGGAAACAACCTTATTATCAATATCAAGGATACCTCGGTTATGTTCGTTATCGGCTATGCGGAGCTTTTCGCGGCGCACAAGGCGATTGTCGGAGCTAAGTATGTCTATTTCCCGTCTGCGGTTATAACCCTTACTATTTATCTTATAATGACGGTTATCTGCTCGCTTCTTTTAAGACTTTGGGAGAAGAAGATGGACGGACCTGCTAACTTCGATGTCGCAACCACCGATACCTTAGCTCATACGAGCGGAACGTATTCCTATGTTTCAAAGAATAAAAAGGAGGTAAGATGATGACAGAGCCTATTCTTCAGGTTAAACATTTATCTAAAACCTTCGGTAAGCATGAGGTTTTAAGGGATATTGACTTCGCGGTCGAAAAAGGCGAGGTTATAAGCATTATCGGCGCATCGGGCTCGGGTAAATCAACCTTGCTCAGGTGTATCAATCTTCTTGAAACGCCTACCTCGGGCGAGGTTATGTATCACTCGGAAAACATAGAAAAAATCAAGGGCGGCGAAAGCGCTTACCGCTCCCATGTAGGAATGGTTTTTCAGTCCTTTAACCTTTTTAATAATATGACAGCTTTAAAAAACTGCATGATAGGGCAGATTAAGGTTCTTAAAAGGTCTAAAGCACAGGCTAAGGAAACCGCGCTTAAATACCTCGAAAAGGTCGGAATGGCACCCTATATCAACGCTAAGCCGTCTCAGCTTTCGGGCGGTCAGAAGCAAAGAGTCGCAATAGCGCGAGCTCTTGCAATGAATCCCGAGGTTTTGCTTTTCGATGAGCCTACCAGCGCGCTTGACCCTCAGATGGTCGGCGAGGTTCTCGATGTTATGCGCAATCTGGCAAAAGAAGGACTTACGATGATCGTCGTAACCCATGAAATGGCATTTGCAAAGGATGTTTCTTCAAGAGTCGTATTCATGGCGGACGGAGTTATCTGCGAAGAAGGCACCCCCTCGGATATCTTCGAAAATCCGAAAAACGAAAAAACAAAGGAATTCCTTGAAAGATTTATTTCAAGGTAGATATGAGACTTAAAAAATTTTTATTTTTGTGCCGTTAGGCACACATTGGTCTAGTATCTAAATCTAGTGTCTAGTATCTAGAACAATACCCCTCAGCCGCGCATAAAGCGCGCCAGCTCCCCTCTGTTTTCACTATCGTGAAAAAGAAGGGAGCCTTTTTTTAGCCTAAAGGCGCACATTCGTCTAATGTCTAGCATCTAATATCTAACATATAACTTCTCACAGAAAAAATTTTTTCGCATATTATATTTTGAGGTGAGGTAAATGGAAAAATTTCCGAGTGCGAAAGAATTGGATTATTATAAAAATCAGGCAAAAGCGTATGCCGCTTCTGCAAAAGCGAAAGAACCCGTACAGCCTCTGACACGGGAGGAATTTATGCGTGATTTCCCGGGAAAAGGAACCTTAAAGGTTCAGGTGACCTACGGCTCCGGCACTCTCCCCGTTTCTAACGCCACGGTGCATATAACTTCACTTTATGACGGCAAGCTTTATGACCTTTTTAACGGTGTGACCGACACCTCGGGAATTCTTGAAAATATTACGCTTCCTGCCGCGGAATTTGAAAACACAAACGATTATTCTACCTCTTCCAAAAAATCGGCGGATTACAGGGTTTCGGTATTCCACCCCGATTTTATTCCGATTGATAATATGCCGATAATTATTTATGACGGAATAGAGACAATTTTGCCTGTAAGTCTTAAAAACGCAGAGCAGACATAAGAGGTGATATTTATGGATATTCCTACCGTTCCGACTCAGATTACGGTGCATTTGGGCGCTCCGAACGCAAATGCCGAAAATATAACCCTGCCTTTTAACGAGTACATAAAAAATGTCGCTTCAAGCGAAATTTATCCTACTTGGCCCAAGGAAGCGATAACCGCAAACATTTTAGCCCAGATATCGTTTACCTTAAACAGAATTTACACCGAATATTACCGAAGCCGAGGTTATGATTTTGATATCACAAGCACAACGCAGTATGACCACGCGTTTACAAAAAACGGCGAGGTATTTTCAAATATAAGTCAGACGGTCGATGAAATTTTTAATAATTATATCGTCCGAGACGGCAATATCGAACCGCTTTTCGCCCAGTTCTGCGACGGCGTAAGAACTAAGTGCAACGGGCTTTCCCAGTGGGGGAGCGTTGAGCTGGCAAACGGCGGAATGACCGCGCTTGAAATTCTTAAAAGCTATTACGGTGATAACATTTCCCTTGTTACCGACGCGCCCGTAGGCGAAAATATCCCGTCATACCCGGGGACTCCTCTTTCAAGGGGAGATTTCGGAGAAGAGGTATACAGAATAAAAATCCAGCTTAACCGAATAGGAAAAAATTATCCCGCAATTCCCGAAATTCCTTATACTAACGCCGCTTTCGACGCACCGACCGAGGAAGCCGTTAAAACCTTTCAAAAAATATTCAATCTCACGCCCGACGGAATTGTCGGAAAATCAACATGGTATAAAATCAAGGAAATTTACGCAGGCGTTAAGCAGTTGAACGAGCTGACAGGCGAGGGACTTACAATTTCCGAGGCTCAAAGAGTATATCCGAGGGCTCTTGTCCCCGGGACTGCCGCCGAGGCTGTAAGAACGGTGCAGTATTATTTAAGCTTTATTTCGTTTTTCTTTGAAATCATTGATTTTGTTCCGCTTACAGGCATTTTCGACGCCGAGACCGAAAGGGCTGTAAGAGCCTTTCAGGAGACCTACGGTTTAACTGTCGACGGGATTGTAGGCAGACAAACATGGAATAAGCTGACCTCAGTCTATAATGATATTGTCAGCAGTCTGCCTGCGGACTATCAGACAGTGCTCGGAACTGTTTTCCCGGGCAAAATGATAGTTCTCGGCGACACGGGAGACAGCGTGCGGATAATTCAGGAAAACCTCAATAAAATTGCAGACTATGATCCTGCAATTCCAAAGGTCAATGTGACGGGAGTTTACGATGACGCAACGCTTTCGGCAGTCGCCGTGCTTCAGGCTCAAATCGGACGGGAGCCCAGCGGAGCGGTCGACCCGATTATATGGAGCGAAATCATAACCCGCGGATCGGGGATGTAATTTTTAAGACGGCGGGAAAAATTTTAGATAAGTGTGCCTTACGGCATTGAATAAACTAAAACAAGGCTCCCTTCTTTTCGCGAATGCGAAATAGAGGGGAGCTGTCGTTCTAGATGTTAGACATTAGATTTTAGATATTAGACCATGGTGTGCCTTATGGCACGAAAATTAAGTAAAAATTCATTTAAGTCTAAC
>DBKZ01000037.1:1638-12748 GCA_002297415.1 Ruminococcaceae bacterium UBA737 | reverse complement strand
CTAAAGGGAGGGCGGACCGCGTCATGACGCGGTGGAGGGATTTTTTCTTTGAATATATAAGAATATTAAAAGAAATATTCTGTATTTTCAGTTTTAAATCTTTAGCATATCCCCCTGTCAAGTCAATCCGCCTTGACATCCCCCTTTAGGCAAGGGGGACTCTTAGTTGTGTGCCTATCGGCACAAGAATTTATTAAAAATTCATTTAAGTCTAACATCTAACATCTGGTATCTATCGTCCGGTTTAAGCTTTTCTTGTTTTTCTTGACTAATTTACTTTTAAAATATATAATATATACTGATATATAATACGGATATGAAAGGTTGTATGAAGTGGCTAAGGTAAACGCTGATTACGGCAATGACAGTATCGAAAAATTGGAGGGTCCCGACAGGGTAAGGAAGCGCCCTGCGGTAATATTCGGCTCGGACGGACTTGACGGCTGCGAGCATTCGGTCTTTGAGATTATTTCGAATTCCATAGACGAGGCGCGCGAGGGCTACGGAAAGAAGATAACCGTCACCCATTTTTCGGACGGCTCAATAGAGGTCGAGGACCACGGAAGAGGTGCGCCGGTCGACTTTAACAATAAGGAGCAGTGCTATAACTGGGAGCTTTTGTACTGCGAGATGTACGCCGGAGGAAAATACAACACCAATGACGGAACAAACTATGAATATTCGGTAGGTCTTAACGGCTTGGGACTTTGTTCGACACAGTATACCGCGGAGTATATGGATGTTGAGATAAAAAGAGACGGGTTTAAATATAATCTTCACTTTGAGCACGGCTACAATATCGGCGGACTTAAAAAAGAGCCGTATTCCGGCAAAGATACCGGAACAAAAACAAAATGGAAGCCCGATATAGACGTATTTACTGATATAAATATCCCGTCGGACTATTTCAGGGATATTTTAAAGCGTCAGGCGATAGTAAACAACGGCTTGCTTTTTATCTACCGTGAACAGCAGGGTCCGAGATTTGTTCAGACCGAGTTTGTTTATGAAAACGGTATCAAGGATTATGTTACGGAATATGTAGGCGACGAGGGACTTACCTCGGTGCGCTTTTTCAATACCGAGCGCAAGGGAAGAGACCGCGCGGACAAGCCCGAATATAAGGTTAAAATAAATGTCGCGATGTGTTTTTCAAACACAAAGACCTTAAAGGAATACTACCACAATTCAAGCTGGCTTGAATACGGCGGCGCGCCCGATAAGGCGGTAAGAAACGCGTTTGTTTATCAGATTGACAATTATATCAAGCAAACGAATAAATATAAATCGGGTGAAAGCAAAATTACATTTGCCGATGTCGAGGAGTGCTTGGTGCTTGTAACCTCGTCCTTTTCGACCATTACATCTTATGAAAACCAGACCAAAAAGGCGGTAACCAATAAATTTATCGCCGAGGCAATGACCGAGTTTTTAAGGCATCAGCTTGAGGTCTATTTTATAGAAAACAAAGCCGAGGCGGATAAAATTGCCGATCAGGTGCTTGTCAATAAGCGAAGCCGCGAAAGAAGCGAAAAAGAGCGCATAAATATTAAAAAGACTCTCTCAAACGGTAATTCGATGATGGACAGGGTACAGAAATTCGTCGATTGCAGAAGCAAGGATGTAAACGAACGAGAGCTTTATATCGTTGAGGGCGATTCGGCTTTAGGCTCCTGTAAGCTTGCAAGGGACGCGGCTTTTCAGGCAATTATGCCGGTCAGAGGAAAGATTTTAAACTGTCTTAAGGCGGAATACGATAAAATTTTCAAAAGCGAAATCATAACCGACCTTTTAAAGGTTTTAGGCTGCGGGGTCGAGGTCAAGACCAAGGCGAACAAGAGCCTTTCGAATTTTGATATAAACAATCTCCGCTGGAATAAAATTATAATCTGTACCGATGCGGATGTCGACGGATTTCATATCCGCTCGCTTATAATCACTATGATTTACAGGCTTATGCCGACCCTTATAAACGACGGCAAGGTATTTATAGCGGAAACTCCGCTTTATGAAATAAATACCGCAAAAAAGACCTATTTTGCTTATGACGAAAACGAAAAAACCGAAATTTTAGGTATGATAGGCGACGAAAAATACACATTGCAGCGTTCAAAGGGACTCGGTGAAAACCAGCCCGATATGATGAACCTGACCACTATGAATCCGCTGACGAGGAGACTTATCAAAATTCTTCCCGAGGATGCCGAAATGACCTCTTCAATGTTCGATTTGCTGCTCGGCGACAATCTCGCGGGAAGAAAAGAGTACATTTCAGAAAACGGTCATCTTTATATCGACAACACGGATTTAAGCTGATAGGAAAGGAGATATATAATGGCTCCGAGAAAGAGTAAGGAACCTAAAAAGCCGAAGGTACGCACCGATAACGCATATATTGCGGGCGCGGGAACGGTTCTTGACCAGCCTGTGACCGAAACATTAAAATCAAACTTTATGCCTTATGCCATGAGCATAATCATTTCGCGTGCCATTCCCGAAATCGACGGCTTCAAGCCCTCGCACCGAAAGCTTCTTTATACAATGTATAATATGGGGCTTTTAAAGGGTAATACGATAAAATCGGCAAATATCGTCGGAAGAACCATGCAGCTTAATCCTCATGGCGACGCCGCGATTTACGATACAATGGTAAGACTTTCCGAGGGCAACGGAGCGCTTTTGCATCCGTTTGTTGAATCGAAGGGTTCGTTCGGTAAGGCTTATTCAAGAGATATGCAGTGCGCCGCGGCGAGGTACACGGAAGCTAAGCTCGCCCCGATTGCGGCTGAGCTTTTTGCGGATATCGACAAGGACACCGTCGATTTCGTGGATAACTATGACGCAACAATGAAAGAGCCGGTGCTGTTCCCTGTCACATTCCCGACAATTCTTGTCAATTCGAATATGGGTATTGCCGCAGGTATGGCAAGCCAGATTTGCCCGTTTAATCTAAGAGAGGTCTGCGAAACAACAATCGCCTATATAAAGGACGAGGATATAAATGTCGCGGATACGCTTTTAGCTCCGGATTTTCCGATAGGCGGCGAGCTTTTGTATAACCGCGCCGAAATGGAAAAGATTTATGAAACGGGAAGAGGAAGCTTTAAGGTAAGAGGCGTTTATTCCTACGATAAATCGCAGAACTGTATCGATATAAGCGAAATTCCGCCTACAACGACTACAGAAGCGATAATCGAGAAGATAACCGAGCTTGCAAAGGCTAAGAAAATAACCGAGATAAGCGATGTCCGCGATGAAACCGACCTTTCGGGTCTTAAAATAACAATTGACCTAAAGCGCGGAACAGATCCCGAAAAGTTTATGAAAAAGCTTTTCAGGCTCACCCCCTTGCAGGACAGCTTTTCCTGCAACTTCAATATTCTTATCGCCGCGTCACCGAGAGTTATGGGCGTTAAGGAAATTATATCCGAATGGGTTGCGTTCCGTGAGGAATGCGTCAGACGCAGGGTATATTTCAAGCTCTCAAAAGCAAATAAAAGCCTGCACCTTTTAAAGGGAATGGAAAAAATCCTTCTCGATATTGATAAGGCTGTTAAAATAGTCAGAGAAACAAGGGAAGAAAAGGAAGTCGTTCCGAACTTAATGATAGGCTTCGGAATTGATGAAATTCAGGCGGAATATGTCGCTGAAATAAAGCTCCGCCATTTAAACCGCGAGTATATTTTAAAAAGGCTTGACGATATAGAAAAATTAGAAGCCGAAATTGCCGACTGCGAGGCGACCTTAAATTCAAGGGCGAGAATAAAGAAGATTATAGTCTCCGAGCTTGAAGAGGTTATCAAGAAATACGGCAAGGACAGGCGCACAAGAATAATCAGCGCCGACGAAAACGCGCTTGACGATGTTTTGGCTGAGCCAGAGGATACCTCGCCCGTAACCCTTTTCTTTACTAAGGACGGCTATTTTAAAAGAATAACCCCGCAGTCGCTTAGAATGAGCGGCGAACAGAAGCTTAAAGAGGGCGACGAAATAACGCAGGTTATCGAATCGTCCTGCGATAAAGAGCTGCTTTTCTTTACAAATAAGCAGCAGGTCTATAAAAGCAGGGTTGCCGACTTCGGCGATTCAAAGGCAAGTGTTTTGGGTGATTATGTCGCTTCAAAGCTCGGCTTTGAGGACGGCGAAAACGCGGTCTATATGATTGAAACCAAGGACTATTCGGGCTTTGTCGTGTTTGTGTTCGATAACGGAAGAATAGCAAAGGTGCCGCTTAATTCATATATCACTAAAACCAACCGCAAAAAGCTTATAAACGCTTACTGCGAAAAATACGAGCTCCATACGGTGCTTTATTTAAAGGACGACTGCGATTTGGAGCTTAGGTCCACAAATAACCGCATGCTTATCGTCAATACCGCCTCGGTGCCTCTTAAAGCCACCAAGAATAACGGCGGAATTGCGGTTATGACGCAGAAAAAGGGACAGCGGATCTATTCGGTTAAGGCTTACGAAAACGGAGCTTACGAAAACGAGCACCGCTACAGGACAAAAAATCTTCCTGCCGCAGGCAGTATAATTCAGAATACCGCCGGCAAACAGGAAAAAATGGATATTTAAGTTATGAGGGTTAAAGGAAATGAGTAAAGAACTTGAAAAACAGTACGATCCGAAAAGCGTTGAGGATCGAATTTATCAAATGTGGCTTGACGGGCATTATTTCCATGCCAAGCGCGAAGAGGGCAAAAAGACCTATACAATTGTAATTCCGCCCCCGAATATAACCGGTCAGCTTCATATGGGACATGCGCTTGACAACACCCTGCAGGATATTTTGATAAGATTTAAAAGAATGCAGGGATATGATACGCTTTGGATACCCGGTACCGACCACGCATCTATTGCCACCGAGGCAAAAATCGTTGAGGCGATGAAAAAAGAGGGCGTTACCAAAGCCGATATCGGAAGAGAGGGCTTTTTAGAGCGCGCGTGGAAGTGGAAAGAGCAGTACGGCGGAAGAATTATAGAACAGCTTAAAAAAATGGGCTCGTCCTGCGATTGGGACAGAGAGCGTTTTACTCTCGACGAGGGCTGTTCAAAGGCTGTAAAGGAAGTTTTCGTAAAGCTTTATGATAAAGGTCTTATCTATAGGGGCGAAAGAATTATAAACTGGTGCCCCCACTGCCATACCTCAATTTCGGACGCCGAGGTTGAATATGAGGAGCAGGCAGGCTTTTTCTGGCATTTAAGATATCCCTTTGCCGACGGCAGCGGATATCTTGAGCTTGCTACCACAAGACCCGAAACTCTTCTCGGAGATACCGCGGTTGCGGTAAACCCCGAGGATGAAAGATACAAGGATTTAATAGGCAAAAAGCTTATTCTTCCTATTGTCCACCGCGAAATTCCCGTTATTGCGGACAGCTATGTTGAAACCGATTTCGGAACAGGCGTTGTAAAAATTACGCCTGCGCATGACCCCAACGACTTTGAGGTCGGCTTAAGGCATAATCTTGAGGTTATAAATGTTTTGACCGACGACGCAAGGATTACCGACGATTATCCTGCTTACGCAGGTCTTGACAGATACGAGGCAAGAAAGAAAATCGTTGAGGATCTCGAAAAAGAGGGCGCGCTCGTTAAGGTTGAGCCTTATTCCCACAATGTCGGCACCTGCTACCGCTGCGGAACAACGGTTGAGCCCAAGGTTTCAAAGCAGTGGTTCGTTAAAATGGAGCCTCTGGCTAAGCCTGCCATAGATGCGGTTAAAAAAGGCGATACAAAATTCGTTCCTCAGAGATTTGAAAAGGTTTATTTCCACTGGCTTGAAAATATCAGGGACTGGTGTATTTCCCGTCAGCTTTGGTGGGGTCACCGCATTCCTGCATGGTACTGTGACGATTGCGGAGAAATAACCGTCAGCAAAGAGGATGCGAAAAAATGCGCCCATTGCGGCAGTACTCATATTCATCAGGACCCCGATACGCTCGATACTTGGTTTTCTTCGGCGCTCTGGCCGTTTTCAACGCTCGGCTGGCCTGAAATGACAGAGGATTTCAAGCATTATTACCCGACAAACACCCTTGTAACGGGCTATGATATAATTCCTTTCTGGGTTATGAGAATGATGTTCTCGGGACTTGAGCAGACGGGCGAGGTTCCGTTTGATACGGTCCTTATCCACGGACTTGTAAGAGACTCTCAGGGCAGAAAGATGTCGAAGTCGCTCGGAAACGGCGTAGACCCGCTTGAGGTAATTGATAAATACGGCGCCGACGCTCTCAGATTTTCCCTTGCTACAGGAAACAGCCCCGGAAACGATATGAGATATATCCCCGAAAGGGTTGAGGCAAGCAGAAACTTTGCAAACAAAATCTGGAATGCCGCAAGATTTATTTTGATGAATCTTGAAAAAGGCGAGGTTAAGGACTTAAACTGCTTAAAGCTTGCGGTTGAGGATAAATGGATCTTAACCAAGTTTAACGCTCTTGTTTGCGAGGTAACCGAAAATCTCGAAAAATTCGAGCTCGGTCTTGCCGTTTCAAAGCTTTATGACTTTATATGGGATATTTTCTGCGATTGGTATATTGAAATCTGCAAATCCCGTCTTTTTGCGGATAATAAGGAAGAAAAGGATACCGCGTGCTCGGTGCTTACCTATGTGTTTAACGGCACTCTTGCTCTTCTTCACCCCTTTATGCCGTTTATAACAGAGGAAATTTGGCAGTCTATGCCGTACTCGGGCGAGGCACTTATGATTTCCCCTTGGCCTGTATTCGATAAAAATCGTGATTTCTCCGAGGAAAAGGAAGACTTTGAGAAGATAATGGGTGTTATCAAGGCGATAAGAAACCGCAGAGCCGAAATGAATGTTCCGCCCTCTAAAAAGGTAACCGTTAATATCGAAACCGAGCTTTTAAGCGTTTTCAGCGCAGGTATTCCTTATATCTGCCGCTTGGCTTATGCAAGCGAGGTAAATATCGCAAAAGAGGTTTCGCACGATAAGAGCATTAGCATAGTTTGCGAAAAGGCGAATGTTTATATGCCGATGAAGGAGCTTGTCGATGTTGAAAAAGAGCTTGAAAGACTTTCAAAGGATAGGCAAAAGGCATTAGTCGATAAGGAATTCTTCGAAAAGAAGTTAAATAACGCAGGCTTTATGGCTAAGGCGCCAGAAAAGGTTGTTGAGGCTCAGCGCGAGGGCTTTAAAAAGGCCGAAGAAAAAATAGCCAAGATAGACGAGGCTATAAACGAGATGAAAAACATCTGAACCGGAGGCGGTTTTAATGAAATCAACGGGAATTGTCAGACAGCTTGACAGCATGGGAAGAATTGTTATCCCAAAGGAGCTCAGGTGTCAATTGGGGCTCAGGGCTAATATTGACAGCGTCGAGATTTATATGGACGGGGGCAATATAGTTCTGCGGAAATTCCGTCCAACCTGCGCTTTTTGCGACAGACTGACAGACGGAGTGGAGTTAAACGGAATTACCGTCTGCCCGTCTTGCGTCGAAAAGCTTGAAAAGCTTTTGAAGGATGAGGAACAGCCGACGGAATAATTATTTATTATAGTTGACTTTTAAATGTCTTTACTGTATAATAATGCGGTAAAGACATTTGATTTTTGCATAAATATTCAAAAAGGTGATAATATGGCAAAGCTTTGGGCAGGAAGAACGAGCGGAGAGATAAATAAAACAGCCGAGGAATTCAATTCTTCTATCGGAATTGATAAGCTGATGTACAGTGAAGATATAAAGGGGAGCATTGCGCATGCGAAAATGCTTTCGAAATGCGGTATCATAACCGAGGAAGAGGGAAAAGCGCTGACAAACGGCCTTGAAAAGCTTTTAGAGGAGCTTAATTCGGGGGAACTTAAAATCGACGAATCGAGCGAGGATATCCACACTTTTGTTGAACAGTGTTTAACACAAATGATAGGCGAAACGGGCAAAAAGCTTCACACCGCAAGGAGCAGAAACGATCAGGTAGCTTTAGATACAAGACTTTATCTTAAAAAGCAGTGCGATGAAATTTCAGAGCTTTTAAGGGAAAATATTATAACTCTGACTAAAAGAGCGCAGGAATATAAAAGCGCGATAATGCCCGGGTATACGCATCTTCAGCGCGCCCAGCCTATAGTTTTCGGACATCATCTGCTTTCCTATGCCTTTATGTTTTTGCGCGATATCGGAAGAATAGCAGACTGCAAAAAGAGAATGAATGTTTCTCCGATAGGCTCCTGCGCCTTGGCGGGAACGACTTATAATACCGACAGAGTTTATGAGGCGGAGCTTTTGGGGTTTGACGGAATTTGCGAAAACTCAATTGACGGTGTTTCCGACAGGGATTTTATAGCCGAGCTTTTAAGCTGTCTTTCAATTTTAATGATGCACCTTTCAAGATTTTGCGAGGAGATTATTCTCTGGTCAAGCTTTGAATTCGGATTTATTAAGCTTGACGACGCTTATACAACCGGCTCTTCAATAATGCCGCAAAAGAAAAACCCCGATATGGCGGAGCTTATAAGAGGAAAGACCGGCAGGGTCTACGGCGAGCTTACCGCAATGCTTACAACCCTTAAGGGTCTGCCCCTTGCATACAATAAGGATATGCAGGAGGATAAGGCGGGCGTGTTCGACGCATGCGAAACCGTGAAAATCTGCCTTGAGGTTTTAAACGGAATGGTTTTAACTTTAAAAGCCAATACCGATAAAATGAGACAGGCGGCGGGCAAGGGCTTTATAAACGCAACCGACCTTGCGGATTATCTCGTAACAAAGGGTCTGCCATTTAGAAGCGCCTATAAGCTTTCGGGCGAAATCGTAAATCTTTGCAGCAGCATGGATACCGTGCTCGAAGAGCTTCATTTAGAAGAATATAAAAAATTCAGTCCGCTTTTTGAGAGTGACCTTTATGAGTTTATTTCGCTTGAAAACTGCGCCGCAAAAAGAATAAGCCGCGGCGGAACAGGCCTCGGCTCGGTTGAAAAACAGATTGAAATTATAAAAAATCAATTGAAAATTTAAAATTGAAAATGGAAAATGAAAAAACAACGGCCGACAGAGTCAACCGTTGTTTTTTAAATATTCGTCGATTATGTATTCCAAAAGATTGTTTACGCTTCTTTTTTCTTCTTTTGCTTTTATTTTAAGCAATTTCTTTACATCTTTCGGTAATCTTAATTTAACTTCTTCTTTCTCTGTCATTTTATCACCGCCGTGAGACCATTATATATACATTTTTTATATTTTTCAAGGTTCCACTTTGAGACCTTTTTACAAACTTTATAAATTTTAAAATTTGCCCTTGAAAAGTGGGTCCACTTTTGCTATTTTTATTATAGGTAACAGTACGGGATTAAATGTTATCAAAATTCCGAAAAGGAGAAAACCCATGACTATTTTAGAAAATCTGTATTACGGAAACATTGCACCGTTTGAGCGCAAAATAACCGACGGTGAAACGATTGATAAAGCAATTTTTCTTGAAGATAAATTTAAAGCGGAGCTTACAGAGAAACAAAAAGCTTTGTTTGAAGCATTTGAAAAAGCGGAGTCCGAGGTTTCTTGCGAAGAAGAGGTAAGAGCTTTTACAGCAGGATTTAAGTTGGGGGTTAGGCTGATAAGAGAGGTGTTTGAGGAGGATTAAAACGAAAATTTTGCCTCCCTTGCCCTAAAGGGAGGGGGACCGCGTCATGACGCGGTGGAGGGATTTTTCTTTGTTTTCCTACTTTATAATCTTTAGCAATCCCCCTGCCGTTCTAGATACTAGACGCTAGATTTTAGACATTAGACGAATGTGTGCCTGACGGCACGGATATAACCAAACCCTTCCGTCAAAGCTTCGCTTTGCCACCTCCCCTTCCAACTGAAGTGGAGGCTTGGGTTTTGCTGAAACTAAAGAAAAGGCTCCCTTCTTATGCGTCAGCATACAGAGGGGAACTGGCGTTCTAGATGCTAGACATTAGATTTTAGATATTAGACCAATGTGTGCCTATCGGCACGAAAATTAAATAAAAATTCATTTAAGTCTAACATCTACCATCTAATGTCTAATATCTAGTATGAGGGGTATTTTCTAGTATCTACAATCTACTGTCTAATATCTGGTATCAAAGTTCAAGCCCGAAAAGCCTTATTGCGTTTTTATACATAACCTTTTCTGCTTCGGTTCCTGTTTTTTTATAGTATTCGGGGTAATATTCAGGGTCTGCGTAGGTATCGGGACCGCCTATCGGGCTGTCGGTGCCGAACATTATTTTATCCTCGGCGCAGGAATTTTTCGCTCTTTCGATAATGTCGGATTTTACCCATGCGGTGTCGGCATAAATATTTTTATGATTTTTTACAGCCTCTAATGCCTCGCTGTAATCGCTTGCAAGCGACATGTGCCCTAAAATCATTTTAACATCGGGGAATTTCTCCGATGCGTTTAAAACATAGCGGACTTTTGAAAAATCGGTGTCCTGAGTATGAAAAAGCACGGGAAGAGAATATTTTTCGGCTAAGGACAAATAAGGATAAAATGCTTCGCTGTCGGCTCTTATGCCCGATATATCGGGGTGGATTTTAAGCCCTTTTATAATATCCCTGTTATCGGTATAAAGCTTTTCGAAAGCCTTTATATCGGCAGTTTCTGACGGAGCGCACCATAGCATGACGCCTAATTTATCCTTATTTTCTCTTGCGGTTTTTACAGCCTCAATATTTCCCTCAAGCTCATAATTTCCGTATCCGCAGGCTATGTTTGAGATAAGCGCATAATCAATATTATATTTTTTCATGCCCTCAAGCTGAAATTCGGGCGGCATATTGAATTTTCCTTTTACGATGCCTATATGCGCGTGAATATCAATAATCATTTTAAAGCCCCGCTTTCGTATTTTTAAGTATATCATAAATGTTAATAAAATCAATATTGAAATTTTTGCGAAAATATGTGATAATATTACGGTAGGCAAGCGATAATAAATCCGAACCCGCCTAAAATGGCGTCTTTTCGGCATATTTTAACTTGTCGTCTTTGTTAGGTGTCAGTCTCACTGCATCCTTCGCATAAAACTCCGCACGAAAATCAGCTCATTTTAGGTCGCTGATTTTTATGCTTGGCAGATTTTTATGCAGAGCAAGGCAAAAACGCAGTTAATCCT
>DBKZ01000037.1:0-1561 GCA_002297415.1 Ruminococcaceae bacterium UBA737 | reverse complement strand
AAACGGGTTCGGATTTATTATCACTTGCCTAAGGAGGTAAATTATATGCCTAAAATGAAATTTACTAAATATTTAAAAAGAATTCCCATGCTTTTTCAGGCTCTTTGGGCTTCGAAAAGAGGAAAAATCATTCTTTGTGCGACGATCGCGGCTCTTGTTCTGATAATTGCCGCAATTGTTGCGTTGGCCTTAAATTCCGACAGGGTCGGGACGGCTCTTGACCCCGAGTCAAAAAGCTATGAAAGAGTGCAGGTAAGGGTAACCCAGTCGCTTGAAAATCTTTCGGACGATTCTTCATATTCAAGCGATTATACAGACAGCACTATTACCGACGGATTAAGCTCGGATACCGACAGTCAGTCGGCGGCATCTGAGACCTCTTCTGCCGAGCCTGAGGAAATCAGCGTAATGAAAAAGGACGGAGATGTTTATTACGAGGAGGGGCTCAGCGGAAAGTGCTACTATTATTCGCGTGACAAGAAAGACTATGTTTTGTATTATGACGATTTTTACGGCATAAACGCGGACAACGGCAAGTGGACCGAGGTGAGCGCGGATAATTATAATATCGCGCCTTCCTTTGATTTTTCGGTGCTTGATAAGGTGAAATCCTCAGAGCTTAAGAAGAAAGACGGATATTATGTTCCGAAAAAAGAGGACAGCACCCTGTTCTATGATTTGCTCGGAATAAAAAACAAGGATTACTACAGCGAATACGATATAAAGATATATATTGAAAAGGGCAAGCTTAAAAAGATTGAGACCGAATATGTGTTCAATTATTCTGCTTCGGGCTCCGAAATCGGAACGGTAACCTCATTTAGGGCAAAGCAGAATTATGAATTTTCCTATGACGATGAAAAAATAACTGTTCCTAAGGCGGATGTGACAAATGCGAAATAAAATTTTAAAGCTAATATCGGGGATTATTATTGCAGTAACGGTTTTTGCTATAAATGTCAGCGCTTCAGGCACGGTGTTTTCGGTGCTGTATTCCGACCCCGCAAAAAAAGAGGTTAATATCAGCGTTTCTACCGATACCGTTAAGGAAATAGGCGGAATTGACATTTCGGTTTCCTATAATTCGAGCGATTGGGAGCTTGTCAAAAACTCCGAAAAGTGCGGACTTAAAAAGGGTATGATAACCGCGCAGAAGGGCTATGTCAGAGTTCTTTGGGACACTACGGAAAAAACCGAAATTTCCGATGTAATATTGACCGCCTCATTTAAAAAGCTTAATGAAAACGCCGCGATTGACGATATAAATATCACCGTAAACGATTATTATGACAATACGGTTGAAATGAACGACATTCCTTATGATATTAACTATTCAATGTCCGATAATGTAAGGAAAATCAGCAGTGTAAGCATTCCGCTTATTATAATCGCCGTTATTATAGTTCTTCTTGCCGGAGCAATGCTTTTCTTTATGAAAAAGTATAAGATAAGCTTTAAGGACTTAGCCGGCGTGATAAAATCAGAGCTTTCAAAGAATAAAACGAAAAAAGAATAAAAGAAACAAAAGAAGAGAACTCCTGAACTGCCCCATATTGTGCAG
>DBKZ01000027.1:4144-12072 GCA_002297415.1 Ruminococcaceae bacterium UBA737 | reverse complement strand
CGTAGGCGTGACAGGTTCGAGTCCTGTCACACTATATTTTTTGAGTTTAAAAATTTAAGAACTCTATAACAGTTTATTCCTATAATTATTTCATGTTAAAAAAAGCGCCTGCCGTATTTGGCAGACGCTTTAAAACCGATATTTCATACTTGACAAAATTTTGCCGTATGATATAATATAAGTGAAATAAGGCAAACCGAATAGACGGTTTTGCCCTCAAAGAAAATTTGATTAAAGAAATAATCGCCTTAACTTTGGACTGGAAAGGCGATTATTTCTTTTTTATGACCGTTATTACAAGTGTTACAACCGAAATTATAACAATACTAAACTGAAATAAATCCTGATTAGTTATGTACATGGGGCATACCCCCGTTTCCGAGGGCAAGATTAAACCGCCTACCGTTGTAGGTCTGCCTTATTCCAAAAAGTATTATAACATATTTTTCTGAATTTACAATACTAAATATAACCTTTAAGCCTTTTTATAACAGGCGGAATAAGCAGGGAAATAACAACCGCCGTTACAACTCCCGAAAGAATTCTTGTTACAAGAATTATCCCGAAAAGGGTTACGGGATATCCGTAAATTTTAGCGTCAAGATACATAACAGCCGTATTGGCAGCTGTTACTATAAGCGCGCTTATTACCGTATTTAAAACAAGCGGGGCGCGCTTAAGGCTTCTGCCGAAAGCGATAAATAAAAGACCCACCGTGAGTCCGCGAAGCACCGCAGGAGCACACCAAAGCAAGGTTGTTGCCGACAGCCCGTAGGTTATGAGCTGACCGATAAATGCGCCTGTAAACCCTGACGCCGCCGCCCATAAGGGACCTACGCACACGGCGGTTATAATAACGGGAATAGCATTCAGCGAAATTTTAACCGAGCCTCCCAAAGCTGAGCTTAAGGCAGTGCTTAAAAAATCAAGACCGACATAGAGCGCCGCCATAACGGCGCAAAAGCAAAGCTTTTTTGAAAAAGTGTTTTTTGACATAAAAATAACCTCCCTATCATCCTAACCGATAGATAATAGAAAGGCACGGAAAAATTCTATTACTGTCAGCGGGATGCGGCATTTTAACCGCAGACCGCAAAAACTTTAAAATGTGCAGTCTTTCGTTCTGCGGACAACTCCCCGTTCCGCAGACACTTTACGCTAAAATACCTACTCTGAAATATACTGACATTATACAATGAAAATTTAATTTGTCAAGTGTAATTTTTTATTGACATCAATCTTTAAAGGTGATAGAATTATAAAAATATTTTAAAATGAAAAATAAAAAGGAGCTTTGAAAATGGCAGTATTTATCAATGAACAATCACACACCTTTAACGAATATTTGCTTATTCCGGGGTATTCCTCAAGCGAATGTATCCCTGCAAATGTATCTCTTAAAACACCCCTTGTTAAATTCAAAAAGGGCGAAGAAGCTGCCATAACGATGAATATTCCGCTCGTTTCGGCAATAATGCAGTCGGTTTCGGGCGACAGGCTCGCCGTAGCGCTTGCTACAGAGGGCGGCGTTTCTTTTATTTACGGCTCGCAGTCGATAGAGGACGAGGCGGCAATGGTAAGCCGCGCGAAAGCATATAAGGCAGGCTTTGTAAAAAGCGATTCTAATATAAGCCCCGAAAACACCCTTGCCGATGTTATCGCCTTAAAGGAAAAAACGGGCCATTCTACTGTTGCCGTTACAAAGGACGGCACCGATAAAGGCGAGCTTGTGGGAATTGTCACAAGCAGGGATTACAGAGTAAGCAGAATGTCGCCCGATATTAAGGTTAAAGAATTTATGACCCCGTTTGATAAGCTTATTACCGCTAAAGAGGGCACAACCCTAAAGGAAGCAAACGATATTATATGGGACAATAAATTAAATTCCCTGCCGATTATAGACAGCGAGCGCAGGCTCTGCTATTTTGTTTTCAGAAAGGATTATGACACACATAAGCAAAATCCCAACGAGCTCCTTGATAAATCAAAGCGCTATGTTATAGGAGCGGGTATAAACACAAGAGACTATGCAAATAGGGTTCCCGCCCTCGTCAATGCCGGTGCGGATGTGCTTTGTATCGACTCATCCGAGGGCTATTCCGAGTGGCAGAAGCTTACAATCGACTGGATAAGAGAGAATTACGGCGATACCGTCAAGGTAGGAGCGGGAAATGTTGTTGACGCAGAGGGCTTCAGATACTTAGCCGAGTGCGGAGCGGACTTTGTAAAGGTAGGCATAGGCGGCGGCTCTATTTGTATCACCCGTGAAACAAAGGGCATAGGCAGAGGTCAGGCGACTGCGCTTATAGATGTCTGCAAGGCGCGCGACGAATATTTTAAGGAAACGGGAATTTATGTCCCCGTCTGCTCTGACGGCGGAATTGTTTATGACCACCATATAACCCTTGCTCTCGCTATGGGCGCGGATTTCATCATGCTCGGAAGATATTTTGCAAGGTTTGACGAAAGCCCGACAAATAAGGTCAATATCGGCGGAACATATTATAAGGAATACTGGGGCGAGGGCTCTAACAGAGCAAGAAACTGGCAACGCTATGACCTCGGCGGAGATAAAAAATTAAGCTTTGAAGAGGGCGTTGATTCCTATGTTCCGTATGCAGGAAGCCTTAAGGATAATGTCGGACTGACGCTTAGCAAGGTTAAATCCACTATGTGCAACTGCGGCGCGCTCAGCATTCCCGAGCTTCAAAAGAAAGCAAAGTTAACCCTTGTAAGCTCCACAAGCATTGTCGAGGGCGGAGCGCATGATGTTATCCAGAAAGAAAGCACTTCGATAAAATGAGTTTGATTTTAGCCTCGGCGTCGCCGAGAAGAAAAGAACTTTTAGGGCTTATAACCGACGATTTTAAAATCTTAACGGCTGATGTCGACGAAACCGTTCCCGATGATATTGATATTTTTGAAGCCCCCGTTTACCTTGCTTTAAAAAAAGCAAAAGCGGTTGCCGAAAAAAATAAAAATTCGGTTATAATAGGAGCGGACACCGCCGTTTTCTTAGGAAAAAGTATGCTCGGCAAGCCCGAAAGCGAAGAAAACGCCGAAAAAATGCTCTCCTCCCTTTCGGGAAAAGAGCATTTGGTTATAACCGGCTGTGCTGTAATAAGCGAAAAAGAAATAAAAACCTTTTCGGTTAAAACCTATGTTAAATTTAAAAGCCTGACAAAAAAGGAAATAAAGGATTACATAGCGACGGGCGAGCCTATGGATAAAGCAGGAGCCTACGGAATTCAAGGCAGGGGCGCGCTTTTTGTCGAGAAAATAAACGGCGATTATTATAATGTTGTCGGTCTGCCTGTAGAAAAGCTTAATATTGCGTTAAATTCGCTTTAATTTTCTATTGAATTATTTATAAAAACACATTATAATAGGTGTGACGGAAGTTATTTCCGCCGCACCTGTTTTTTATGTGACAGGACTCAAACAAAGGAGAAAACTTTTTATGCGCTTTTATGAAGACCCTATGAAAACGAGTGAAAATCGATTAAACCCACGAAGCTTTTATATCCCGAGCGGAATATCAAAATATATTCTTTTAAACGGAAAATGGAGATTCAAATATTTTGACGATGAGAGGAACGCAAACGGCGAAATTAAGGATTTCGACGAAGTTTCCGTTCCTTCATGCTGGCAGAATACGGGCTATGAAAACCCGAATTATACAAATCTGCGCTATCCTTTTCCGTATGATCCGCCATATGTTCCCGATAAAAACCCCTGTGCGGTTTATGAAAGGGATTTTGATTTAGAGGATGTTTTCGGAAAGGTTTATTTTATTGCCGAGGGAATTTCCTCAATGGGTGAAATATATGTAAACGGCGGTTACATAGGCTTTACTCAGGGCAGCCACCTGCCTGCCGAATTCGATATAACAAAAAGCGTAAGGAAAGGCAAAAACACTGTTAAAGTCAAGGTTTATAAATGGTGCTGCGGAAGCTATCTTGAGGATCAGGACCAGTTCAGGTGCAACGGAATTTTCAGAGACTGCGCAATAATTTTAAGACCTCTTGACCATATTTTTGACCCTTCGGTAAGGACAGAAAACGGAAAAATAATTGTTGACGCCGAAAAGGAAGCCGAGATTTCGGTTTTTGACGGCGAGGGAAATAAAATTTATGAGGGAAAAGGCGAAAAAGCGGATATAGAGGTTAAAAGCCCTGTTTTCTGGAATGCCGAAAAGCCCTACAGATATAAGGTTCTGCTTAAAAGAAACGGCGAGGAAATAGTTCTTTTTGCAACCTTCAGAACGATTGAAATTTCTTCTGATAAGGAGCTTTTGATAAACGGAGTATCGGTTAAGCTTCGAGGTGTTAACCACCACGATACAAGCGCTTTAAACGGCTGGGCGCAAAGCAATGATGAGCTTTTAAAGGACTTAAAGCTTATGAAACAGCTTAATATTAACTGTATCAGAACCTCGCACTATCCGCCGACGCCTTTCTTTATTGAAAAATGCGAGGAAATGGGCTTTTATGTTATTTTAGAAACCGATATCGAATGCCACGGAACTATAGAAAGGCTCCCTAACACCCCTTATCATTTCGATGTCGAGGACAGCGCATGGCTCTGCACCAAGCCCGAATGGGAAAAGGAGCATGTAGAGCGCATGAAAAGAGCTGTTTCCTATTATAAAAACTTCGGCTGTATCATAATGTGGTCTACAGGCAATGAAAGCGGCCACGGAGTAAACCACGAAAAAATGATCGAATATTTAAGGTCGCTTAAGGACGGCAGACTTATCCACTGCGAGGACGCAAGCCGAAGAGCGTCTGTAGAAAACAATTATAAAATTGCCGAAAGAGCCGATGTATTTTCATGGATGTATCCAAGCATTGACGGCATAAAAAAACAGCTTGAAAACAAGGAGCTTAATTTGCCGATATTCTTCTGCGAATATGCCCATGCTATGGGAAACGGCCCAGGAGGAGTAGTCGATTATAACGATCTTATTGACGAAAACCCTAAGCTTATAGGCGGCTGTATCTGGGAGTGGGCGGACCATACCGCGCTTAAAAACGGCATTCCGTGCTACGGCGGCGATTTTGACGGCGAGCTTACCAACGACGGCAATTTCTGTTGTGACGGAATGGTTTTCTATGACCGCACCTTAAAGGCAGGAAGCTTAGAGGTAAAGGCGGCATACCAGCCGATGAAAGCTCAGTTTGACGGCAAAACCTTAAAAATCAGAAACAGGCTTGATTTTACCGATTTAAACGAATATGATTTAAAGCTTAATATTTCCTGCGACGGAAGGACCGTTTCGGAAAAGACAATAAAAATTGACGCTAAGCCCCACGAAACGGTTAGCCTCATTCCCGAAATCCCTGCCCTTAAAGCATATTTAGGCGCTTTCCTTACGGTATCTCTTATCAAAGACGGATATGAATTCGCCCACAGCCAGTTTGAGCTGAATTGCGAAAAGAAAAGTGAAATTTCAAGCGAAAAATCCGCTAAGGCAGAGGAGCTTGAAGATAAAATTATCTTTTCGGGCGATAATTTCAGATATGAATTTTCTAAGTGCTACGGAAATTTCAGCGCAATTGAAATTGACGGGAAAAAGCAGATCTGCGCTATCCCCGAATTTACCGCTATCCGCGCATATACCGATAACGAGCGCCATTTTGAAAAGCTTTGGTATAACTGGGGCGAAAGCTTAGAGGAGCAGTTTATAAAAATTTATTCGACAGAATTTAAGGACGGCGTAATTTCCGTTTCAGGCTCGCTTGCAGGCGTTTCGAGAATTCCTTATTTAAGATTTATTCTCAAAATCACCGTTAATGAAAATGGCAGAATAAATTATAATTTCAGCGCCGATATAAGAGAAAGCGCGCCGTGGCTTCAGAGGTTCGGAATGGAGCTTAAGCTGCCGAAGGAAAATAATGCGTTTACATATTTTGCTTACGGACCTGTTGAAAGCTACTGTGATTTAAAAGAAGGAGCTAAAATCGGGCTTTATGAAAGCACGGCTCAGAAGGAGTATGTAAATTATATAAAGCCTCAGGAGCACGGAAACCATTTTGACTGCCGCGAGCTTAAAATCGGCAAAATGAAAATAGGCTCGGATAAAAGCTTTGAAATAAATGTTTCCGAGTTTTCCGTTCATAATCTTATCAAGGCAAAGCATATAAACGAGCTTGAAAAAGACGGATTTATACATTTAAGGATTGATTACCGCGACAGCGGAATAGGCTCCGCCTCCTGCGGACCGAAGCTTCCCGACATTTATACCTTAAATGAGAAAAAATTCGATTTCAATTTCTTTATCGAGCCTGAAATTTGAGTTCAGCTATAAAAATTTTCCTGTTGAATTCAGTATTGCTTTGTGCTATCATTAAATCAAATTCGTTTTCAGGGTGAGATACATTGAAGCTTAGTTTTAATGATATAAAACTGTTTTTCAGAAAATCGGCAGGTTTTTTAAAGGCGCATCTTATAGCTTCCGTAAGCATAGGAGCGTCGGCGCTTATAGTCATAGGTTCGCTTTCGGCTGTTTTGATTATAAAAAATAAAAACGGCAAAAAAGCAGAGCCGGCAGTTAAAAAAGAGCCTGTAAAGGTAGCTTCAAGCGAGGTTTTGTCTTCCGAGGAGCAAATTCCGGAGCCCGAGCCTGAGGAGATAAATGCTCCTATTGTAAATGTTTTGAAGAATCCTGCTTTTAAATACAGACCCAAGGAGGATCCCGAGAACAAAAAGCGCCCTGTAAACGAAGATACAACCCCCTCGTCCACGCTTCAAAGAATTTTAGACACCGAAACCCAATATGAGGAAAAAGAGGTTGAGGTGGTAACTGTTACCGAAGATAAGGAAATCTATTCCTCAGCCGATTTAAAAGCCGTATCGCAATTTAAGGCTGAAAGCGGTAAAACCTATGATTATATATCCTCTGAAACAGCAGAGGTAAAAGAGGATAATGCTGAAAGCGATTTAAGCTCCGAGGTTCTTTTGACTGCGGATGCCGAGGGCGATGAAAGCAGCGAAAATACCGACAGCAGTGAAGACCAAAAGCCCGAAGAGAAAAAGGAGCTTACATTTTATAAAATTAAATATGACCCCGAAACCTATGAAAACAGGAATTTAGGCGGAGAAGCCTTTGAGGGCTATATTTTAGCGGAAAACGATACCGTGAAAAAGGGTCCGTTCAAAAGAAAATTCCCGATAGAGGTGCAATTGCCCGACGGTCGGATTTTCAAAGAGGGCTTTAATACGGTTGACGGCAAGACCTATTTTGTAAACGGCGGAAAATTCGTTACGGGCTATGCGGAAATTAACGGACTGAGATATCATTTCGACCCTGTAACCGGCGTTAAGGACTGCGAGGTCGGAATTGATGTTTCAAGCCATCAGGGAAAGATTAACTGGGCAAAGGTAAAACGCGCAGGTGTTGAATTTGCATATATAAGAGTAGGCTACCGCGGATATGTATCAGGATTAATATGCAAAGATAATTATTTTGAAGATAATTTAAAAGAGGCTCAGAAATACGGGATAAAATGCGGAGTGTATTTTTATTCGGTTTCCGCTAATGAGGACGAGGCGGTAAAAGAGGCCGAATTTGTTTTAGACGCTTTAAAGGGTAGAAGCTTACAGCTTCCCGTTTACTGCGATATAGAGCATGTCGGAGACAGGGTTGCAGGGATGACCCCTGCCCAGCGCACCAACACCGCACTTGCATTCGTAAACAGGATAAGGGCAGGCGGTTTACAGGCAGGAATTTACACCTATTTTAATTATTACAACAAATATCTTGAAGGCTCAAGAATTTCGAATGAAAGTATATGGATAGCTTATTATACCGAAAATTATGAAAGGGTAAAAAATATTCCCTATGTCGCTTGGCAGTACACCTCAAGCGGCTCGGTAGACGGAATTTCCGGAAGAGTGGATATGAATTTAAGAAGAACAGGTTAAGC
>DBKZ01000027.1:0-4132 GCA_002297415.1 Ruminococcaceae bacterium UBA737 | reverse complement strand
GCTTAACCTGTTCTTCTTAAATAGATGCTAGATGCTAGACGCTAGATACTAGATAATACCCCTCAGTCGCGCATAAAGCGCGACAGCTCCCCTCTATATGCTGACGCATAAGAAGGGAGCCTTTTCTTTAGACAATAAGATTTGGTTATATTCCGCGAGTTCAAGCGCACATCTATTTTATTTCCTGCTCTAAATTATTGAATGACTCGGTATTAAAAAATTCCGCTAAGGTTATTTCCAATCCGTCGCAAATCATTTTTATAGTAAGGAGCTTGGGATTTAAGCTTTTTCCGTATAGAATATTTTTTACCGAAGACGGCGGCAATGCACATATTGTCGCCAATTTATTTATCGAAATATTCCTTTCATCACATAATTCAAATATTCTTTCTTTTACTGCTGTTACCATGTTCATAAAATCATCTCCAACTTTATGCTACAATAAATGCTTGCATAAAGTAGGCTATGTATAATACTATTAGTCTATACATAGCCTAAAGGAGATTAAAATTATGACCTGTACATTTTTCGGACACCGAAACTACTGCGGAGAATGCAATGAAAAGCTTAAGAAAGAAATCGAAAAGCTGATAAATGAGGGAGTAAAGGATTTTTTGGTAGGACATAACGGCGGATTTGACAGCAGTGTAAAACAAATACTTGAAGAATTAAAAAAACAGTATACCGATATAAGGTATACTGTAGTACTATCTAAACTGGATAAATATTTAACGGAAAAATATGAAACCATATTTCCCGACGGAATAGAAAACGCTTTGCCCCGTTTCAGAATAATTTACCGCAATAATTGGATGATAAATAATTCGGATATAGTAATATCTTTCGTAAGGTACGATTTAACAAACGGAGCAAGCTATTTTACGGATATAGCAAGAAGAAAAGGGAAAAGGATTATAAGTATCTAAAAAACATGTGCCGTAAGGCACACAATCGTCTACTGTCTAGTGTCTAACATCTAACATCTAGAAGAATACCCCTCAGTCGCGCATAAAGCGCGACAGCTCCCCTCTGTTTTTCGGTTTCACCGAAAAAAGAAGGGAGCCTTTTCTTTAGTCTCAGCAGAAACCCAAGCCTCCACTAAAGCCTTTAGGGGAGGTGGCAAAGCGAAGCTTTGACGGAAGGGTTTAGGTTTATTCAGCGGCAAAGCCGCACATTTGTCTAATGTCTAGAATCTAATGTCTAAAATCTAGAACAACAGCTCCCCTCTATATTGACATTCGTCAATAAGAGGGGAGCCTTACTTTAGCTTTATCTCAAAATTTAAATTATCTCGGTGAATTTAAGGAAAGCTTTTTTGCCCTGCTCGTCGCGCTTGAAAACGCCGGCGTCCTCAAGAACCTTTTCGAAAACAAGACCTATTTCCTTTTGGAGTACCGAGTCCACGGTATCCTTATCAAAGGTTTTATATTTTTCCTTTAATTCGTCCGCCCACTCGGCATGCTTAACGAGGGTTTCATCCGCCCTGCAATCGGTTCCGTCTACAAGGCAATTAGCAAGCTTTGACATTTCGGTTTTAAGTCTCGCGGGTAAGACCGCAAGTCCCATAACCTCAATCAGTCCGATATTTTCTTTCTTTATATGGTGAAGCTTTTCATGCGGATGGAAAACTCCGAGGGGGAATTCCTCGGTTGTTATGTTATTTCTCAAAACCAAATCAAGCTCGTAAATTCCGTTTCTTTTCCTTGCGATAGGCGTTATCGCATTGTGCGGCTCGTTACCTGTAAAGCTTATAATTCCTACCGATTCGTCGGAATAATTGTCCCAAGCGTCAAACACTCTTTTTGCCGCCGCCAAAACAGAGTCAAGCTCCTCGCTTTTAAGTCTTATAACAGACATCGGCCATTTTAAAATTCCTGCCTCTACATTCTCGATGCCCTTTATTTTAAAGGTGTGCTCTATATCGGCTTTTTCCATTGCGAAGGTGTATCTTCCGCCCTGAAAATGCTCGTGCGAAAGGATTGAGCCGCCGACTACCGGAAGCCCCGCATTTGAGCCGATAAAATAATGAGGGAACATATCTATGAAATCGAAAAGCTTTACAACCGTATCATAATCCACCTTCATCGGGATATGCTCGGAATTGAAAACTATGCAATGCTCATTGTAATAAACATAGGGCGAATACTGCAAAAAGAAACGCTCTGTGCCTAAGGTTATCGGAATAACGCGGTGATTCTGACGGGCAGGGAAGTTTATTCTTCCGGCATAGCCCTCACATTCCTTGCATAAAAGGCATTTAGGATAGCCGGATTGCTTTGCGTTTTTCGCCGCGGCTATAGCCTTCGGGTCCTTTTCGGGCTTAGAAAGATTAACGGTGATGTCAAGCGTGCCGTAATCGGTATCGACGGTCCATTTAAGATCCTTTTTTATGCGGTAGCGGCGGATATAATCGCTGTCGCAGGAAAATTTATAATAATTGTCGGTAGCCTTTTCGGGAGACAATTTATAGTCATTAAAAAATCTGTCCGTAACCTCGCTCGGTCTCGGAAGCAGAGCGCTCATAAGCTTTGTATCGAAAAGGTCGCGTTCGGTAACGGAATTTTCTATTAAATTCTTTTCGCAGGCGAAATCAAGAAGCTCCTTTAAAACAGGCTCCAAGTCGGTAACGGAATAATCGGAATTATCCTCAATCCCGTCAAGCTCCAATATTTCAAGAATTCGGTTTGTAATAAAAATTTCGTCTCTCTTTTCGAAAAGCCCGTTTGAAAGTCCGTAGCAAACAAGCTTTCTTACAGCACTGTCAATCATAATATCTTCCTTTCGCTTTTTAAAAATCCGCCCCATTAGGGGCGGCTGTAAATTTTTACTGCATTGTGGGCTGAGAGGTTGTCCTGTCGGCAATGCAGACATAGGATTTGCCTGCGCTTACCTCAATCGCCTTGCCCTGCGCGTCGGTAATTGTAATCGGATTTTTGGAATTGCCCTTGCTCCATCTGACGGCAGTATATGTACCGTTTGTAATATAATATCCGTCGCCGCCGGTCAAATCAACCTTGCGGTGCTTTCCGTCGGGATAATTCGAAATGGTTGTTAAAAGCACGAAAACATTTTTAACCTGCGTTGATTCGCCGGTAACATAATCGTTTCTAACCTCGCTTCCCGAAAGTCTTGTGTAAAGTCCCGTAGAGGCGTCATAATTAAAGGTGGTATGATAGCTGTCCGAGAACGGAACGGTCACGCTGTTTGCAGTGCCGCCCGAAAGGGTTACCTTTTTATCCTCTTTCGCAAAGTTCATCCAAGTGCTGTCCGAGCTGACGGTTGTGCGCTTGAAGGTCTTTTTAAGCGTTTCCCAAGTCTTAGGACCGAAGCCGTAAAGAGTGTGCTCCGAAGAAAGTCCGTTTTTAATTCTCTGACCGCTGTTGTTTTCGGAAATCGTGAAATGGTCGATATCGTTAAGGTGAGGAGCGCAGTATGTCGGGTCCTGTCCGTGGTGGACATAGATTGCGTCATGCCCGAGAGCCAAGTCAACATAAGGATATCTCGCCGAGCGGATTGTTCCGAACTTTTCAACCTTTGTAAGGTCCTTGAAAACAGCCATAAGACGGGTAATTCCGCCCTCAACCTCGGTTTCGTAAATAATATCGGCTTTGCTCAGTCCCGTCTGCACCCTCTGTGCCTGATAAATATTATTTATCATAACCGCAACGGGACGGTTGTCCTTAGCGGAAATATCAAGGTCAAAGGTACCAGTAAGCGGATTTGTTGCGTGCGATGTATCTACAGGCTCCGAAGAGTCGGTTATTTTGCTTTCATTCTTTTTAACCTCAACAGGCTTTTTTGTCTTACAGCCCGCAAAAGAGAATACAAGTCCCATTGCCAAAAGCAAGGACAGCGATTTTTTGAACATTTTTAATTTTCCCCCATACTTTTAAGTACATTCTATTATACAACTCAATGTATTTTAATGCAATAGCGGTTTTAAATTTCTTTGATGAAAATTTTGACAGACAGAAAAAAGCTGTGTGCATTGCGGCACCGGATATAACCAAACCCTATCGGCTCAGCCTTTCAGGCTGACCCACTTTTTCCTCCGGAAGACGGGAACCCTTTTGTCTGCTGTCGCAGACATTTCCCCTAACAGGGGAATTTCCTTTCGTCTAAAGGGGAAGCT
>DBKZ01000028.1 GCA_002297415.1 Ruminococcaceae bacterium UBA737 | reverse complement strand
CACCGCGTGACCGCGGTCCGCCCTCCCTTTAGGCAAGGGAGGCAAAATGACTTTTAATATTTCAAAAACAAAAAGATGTCCTGCTTTTTTAGTCCGCAGGACATCTTTTTTAAATAATTTATTATTTTTTAAGCTTTAAAGCGGCTTTTGCCTTTTCGGCGATGTTTTCGGCTCTGAGTCCGAACTCGTCAAGAAGCTTTACGGCAGGGCCCGAGTGTCCGAAGGTATCGTAAACTCCGAGTTTGACTACGGGAACGGGGTAATTCTCGGCTGTAAGCTCGCTTACTGCGCTTCCCAAGCCTCCGATAACCGAATGCTCCTCCGCAGTAACGATAGCGCCTGTTTCCTTTGCCGCTTTTAAGACGATTTCATTATCAAGCGGTTTAATAGTAGCGATATTTATAACTCTTGCGCTGATACCCTCATTTTTAAGGATTTCATGCGCGATAAGCGCCTCATTTACCATAAGTCCGGTTGCGATTAAGGTTACATCGGTGCCGTCTCTTAAGGTTACGCCCTTACCTATTTCGAACTTATAATCGTCCCCGAAAATTACGGGAGTTGCAAGTCTGCCGAATCTCAAATAAACAGGTCCGTCATTATCAAGCGCGGCTCTTACAGCGAGCTTTGCCTCTGTTGCGTCGGCAGGGTTTATAACGGTCATTCCGGGGATAGTGCGCATCAAAGCGATATCTTCGTTGCACTGGTGGGTTGCGCCGTCCTCTCCGACGGATATTCCCGCATGGGTGGCGCCGATAATTACATTAAGATGCGGATAGCCTATTGAATTTCTTACCTGCTCAAAGGCTCTGCCTGCGGCAAACATGGCAAAGGAGCTTGCAAACACCTTTCTGCCTGTAGCGGCAATTCCCGCAGCAATTCCCATCATATTCTGCTCTGCTATTCCGCAGTCATAAAATCTTTCGGGGAATTCCTTTTTGAATTTACCCGTCTGAGTAGCCGCCGCAAGGTCTGCGTCAAGAACTACGAAATCGTCTCTTTCTTTTCCTAATTCCACAAGAGCCTCGCCGTAAGCGGCGCGGGTTGCAACTGTTTTAACTTCTGACATAAATTTCCCCTCCTTTTAAAGCGCGGCCTTATAAGCCTTAAGCTCGTTCATTGCGGTTTCATACTGCTCGTCATTTGGAGCGCTGCCGTGCCAAGAAACCTGATTTTCCATAAATGAAACGCCCTTGCCCTTTACGGTATTTGCGATAATCGCAACAGGCTTATTTACGGTTTCGGCTTCCTTTAAAGCGGCTTCTATCTGCTCGAAATCGTGTCCGTCAATTGTAATTGTATGCCAGTTAAAAGCTTCGAATTTTTTGTCAACGGGCTTTGCGGAATTTACCTCGTCAATAGTTCCGTCAATCTGGAGATTGTTAAGGTCGATAAACGCGGTAAGATTATCAAGTCCCTTATTTCCCGCGAACATTGCCGCTTCCCAGACCTGACCTTCTTCAAGCTCGCCGTCGCCTAAAATTGTGAACACCTTGAAGTTGTTTTTAAAATGCTTAGCCGAAAGCGCCATTCCGCAGGCGGCGGAAATGCCCTGTCCCAAAGACCCGCTCGACATATCAACTCCGGGGATATGCTTCATATCAGGATGTCCCTGCAAAAAGGAGCCGATATGGCGGAGCGTTTTAAGCAATGAGACATCAAAATATCCGCGGTTTGCAAGAACGCTGTAAAGCGCGGGAGCCGCATGACCCTTTGATAAAACAAAACGGTCGCGGTTTTCATCCTTTGGATTTTCGGGGTCGATATTCATATATTCAAAATAAAGGTATGTAAGAATTTCGGCTATCGAAAGCGAGCCTCCGGGGTGGCCCGATTTTGCGGCATGCACGCCCTCGATTATTCCTATCCTTACATCGGTTGCTTGTTTCATAAGCTCTTTCTTTTTTAAACTGTCCATCATTTGCTTCCTTTCTTTATTTTGATATGATTTTCAATTTTTTCTATAAAATCGGCAACTGCGCCGAGCTTTACGCTGCAAAGAATAAATTTGGCATTATTTTTTATATCGTCGGGCGCTTCCGCCGGCGCTCCGCTTAAATTAAACTGTTTAAGCATTTCAAGGTCATTATAATAATCGCCGACTGCACAGCATTTCTCTTCGCTTATATTTAAAATACCGCAAAGCTTTTTTGCCGCCGCCGCTTTTGAGGCATTGGCGCTTACAAATTCGAAATAATGCCGCTTTCGGCCTAAAACCGTTGCGGCGCTTCGAAGAAGCGTACAGCTTTTCGGCGCTTTTTGCATTTGATTTTCAAGCTTTGGATTATCCTCATCCTTAGCTAAAAATATTACCTTTGACCATGAAAGACTGTCGGCATATTCAAAATCCGCCGTTTCGGACTCAAAGCCCTCGTACTTTTCATGATCGTCGTTTTCCGAATTTTTATTAAAGGCAAAAATCCTATCGCCCGAATGGATTTCAAGCCCGATTTCGGGATATTTTTTAATTATGTCCGCGGTGAATTTATGCCCCTCCGGACTGATATTGTCCTCAAACAAAATCTTTTTTTCGGACAAATCATAGATCATTGCTCCGTTTGCAAAAATCGATGGAGAAATATTTTTTATTTTATCGGTAACCGATGAAACCGCCTTTATTACCCTGCCTGTAGAAAGCGAAAACCTTCCGCCGTTTTCAATAAAATAGCGGATTTTTTCACAGTTTTGCTCGGGAAGAAAGCCGTTATCAAGCAAGGTCCCGTCAATATCGCTTATTATAAGATATCCGTCAAAAATCGGCATTTCTTTTACATTCCTCTGTAAATTTTTTAAAATAATCGGGCAAATCGCTTTCGAATTCCATATACTGCTTTGTTCTCGGATGAATAATTCCGAGCTTTTTTGCATGCAGACACTGTCCGTTTAAGCTTTTTATGACCTTTTTCGGTCCGTAAACAGGGTCGCCTGCCACAGGATGTCCGATATATGCCATGTGAACTCTTATCTGATGGGTCCGCCCCGTTTCAAGCTTTAACCTAAGATAAGTAAAATCCTTATATCTCTCCATTACGCTGTAATAGGTTTTAGCGGTTTTGGAATTTTTATAGGTTACAGCCATTTGCTTTCTTTTAACGGGGTGGCGCCCGATAGGTGCGTCTACAAAACCGCTGTCGTCCTTAAAATTTCCGTAAACAACAGCCGCATACTCTCTTGTAAAACTATGCTCTTTAATCTGCTCGGCTAAAAATTTATGCGCCTCGTCATTTTTTGCAACCATTAAAAGACCGCTCGTGTCCTTATCAATTCTATGGACTATCCCAGGGCGCATTACGCCGTTTATCCCCGAAAGCGAGCCCTTGCAGTGGAATAATACCGCGTTTACAAGAGTGCCTGTATAATTTCCGTTTGCAGGGTGAACTACCATTCCCTTCGGCTTATTTACAACCAAAAGGTCGCTGTCCTCATAAAGAATATCAAGCGGAATATTCTCAGGCTCCGCTCTGTATTCTTTTGGGTCGGGAATTTCGACGGTTACGCTGTCTCCGCTTTTAAGCCTTGCATTTTTAGAAGCGGGATTTCCGTTTAACAAAACCGCCCCGTCCTCCAAAAGCTGAGCCGCCCTTGACCTTGAAACAGAAGCAATTTCGGCTGTATACACATCAAGACGGCGGCTTTCACCGCCGTCAAAAATACTATTTATCCGAGTCATTCCTATCACTTTCGGGCGCGGTAACAACAGTCATTTTCTTAGCCTTTTCTTCCTTTATCATAGAAACGATAAAATAAAGAATCAAAAGCATTGCGCCTATAACTATTGCGATATCGGCGACATTGAAAACAGGAAAATCCTTAAAAAATGTGAAATGCAGAAAGTCAACGACATACCCGCCGCGCGCAATTCTGTCAATCATATTTCCTATTCCGCCCGATAAAACCAGCGCCATTGCCCAGAACATAAGCTTATTCTTTGTTCCGTATTTAAGCATTAAAGCAATACAGACAAGCATAATAACCGCCGTCACGGAAATAAGAATCCATGTATAGCCGCTGAGCATTCCCCATGCTCCGCCGCCGTTTTCAACATAAACAAGGTCGATTATTCCCTTGATAAATGTTTTTCCGTTAAACTGCTCCGGATTTAAAAGAACAAGATATTTTGTATACCTGTCTGCGGCAATGACCGCAAGTCCCGTCAGCACCGCCAAAATATATGTAACCATTCTTTTGCTCCGTTCCTTTAAAATTTGTGATTATTCTTTATCGGAAGCCTCTTCCTTGCTTTCCTCGGCATGCTTTTCCTTTTTGGCTTTTTTATCCGATTTCTGCTCTTCTTCCTTTTCCTTATCTACAGCCTTTATAAATTCCTGAGCCTCGGGCTTTTTATCAATTTCGGCAGAAAGAATTTTTGCCATTTCCTCGGGAGAAAGCGGAACTGCGTCGGGAAGATTGGAAATAATTGCAGTTTGCTCCTTATATTTATTAAGAATTTCGGATTTGAAAGCCGCAACCTCTAATTTAGCCCTATCAAAGAGCACCTGCTGTCTTGCAATGCAATCGTCGGTAGCCTTTTCGATGGCTTTAAGCTTTCTTTCCTCTTCCTCGCGCTGTCTGTCAAATGCCGCCTGAGCGTCAGCCCTGCGCTGAGCGTCCTCGGCCTCAAATTTCTTGACAGTCTCATTTTCGCGCTTTGTGATTTCAACTATTTTGTCCTCAGCCGCCTTGATTATCTCGTCGCTTTTCTTTCTTGCGTCGGCAACTATCTGGTCGGCAAGCTTCTGAGCGCTGACTAAAACGCTCTGAATGCTCGACTGAGAATTCTTATAGGTTTCAACCTCAGCACTGAGTGTGTCAACCTTCTCGTTGAGCTCCTTAACGGTGCGCTCAAAGCGGTCATAATCAACCTCTACCTTATCGAGAAAAATGTCGACCTCTTCCTGCTTATATCCGCCTACGGATTTAGCAAACTTTACATTTCTTACATCTTTTGAGTTAAGCATATCTTTTTCCCCTTTTTAGGTAATATATTTTTGATATTCCAAAACGGTTTTGCCCTTTCGGGTTATCCCGTCAACAGACTTTATTTTAAACTTTCCTTTTCGCCTTACCGTTATGCTGTCTCCTGCCCTTACCGAGTGCGTGCCCTTTTCACAAACTACGGAATTCACACTTACATAGCCTAAGCTTAAAAGCTCTGACGCTACCTTTCTTGAAACGTGGACAAGCTCGCTTATTACGCAATCAAGCCTTAAAGACGAAACGCTCGCCTTAAAATCCGCAAGCTTTGAAAGAGACGGAAGAGGAAGAGAATAGCCCTCGCTTAGTCTGACTCCCGTGCTGCCGATTTTTTCGGTCTGTGAAAGAACAAAGGATAAAATATCCTTATGTAAAAAAGCAACGGCTCTGCCTGCTTCAACTAAGATATCTCCTATTTTTTCTCTTGCGATGCCGAGCCCTGTAAGCGCGCCTAAAAAATCCCTGTGAGAGAGCCTGTCGGCGGGTCTGAATATAAAGGTTACGCCGGCAATCGGGAAATGAGGGTCCTCGCACCAGTTAGGCTTACAGCAAAACACCGTTCTTTCGGCTCCCTCAAATCCGCCGAAAAAGCAAAATGAGCAGCCTATATTCTTTACCGCTTCCTTTACAGCCGCCGCTTCGGCAGGCGACAGAAAGCCTAAAAAGCAGGGGGCGTTTCTTGTTTCGCTTAAGCGAACGGTATCAAGCGCCCTTTGTTTTAAAAGAGATAATTCCATCAATAATAAAGCTTATTGTCCTCATAATCGTCAAGCATGAGCTCGCCGAGAACATCAATATCGCTTGCAACTATAATAAAGGTGCTGTTTGCAACCTTTCTTAAATTGCCGTGATTAGCATAGGCAACTCCGCTTAAAAAGTCGATAATTCTTCGCGAGGTCTCGCGGTTAGCCGATTCGAGGTTTAAAACAACCGTCTTTTTAGCGTTGAGGTGGTCCGCAATCGCGGTTACATCCTCAAATCTATCGGGCTTAACCAGCACAACCTGCATCTGCGACGGAGCGGAAGAGCTCTGATAATTCATGCTCTTTGATTTTATAACTCTCGGAGCTTCCTGCTTTTTTGAGGGAGCCTCCTCGCGGTAAGAAGACTTCTTTTCATGCTCAGGCTCCTGATCCAAATCCTCATCAAACTCATCGTCGTCCGGAATGGTCATTATGTTTTTAATGCTTTCAAACAATCCCATAATTTAAAGCTCCTTTTATATGTTATAATTTCTTCTGCCGAAAAGCGCTGTTCCTATTCTTACGATATTAGCTCCGCATTCTATTGCCTGCTCAAAATCGTCCGACATGCCCATCGACAGAAAGTCCATACTACTATTATCTATTTTTTTAGCCCCGATGTCAATAAACAGTTTATTCATTTTATAAAAATATTTGGAATTTTCTGTCGGATTTTCGCAAACGGGAGGTATCGCCATAAGTCCGCGCACCCTTATACCCTTTAATTTTGCGATTTCTCGGACCGCGTTTTCTGCCTCATTATAATCAAAGCCCGATTTGCTTTCCTCGTTTCCGATATTTATTTCTATAAGCACATCGACGGTTTTGTTTATTTTCTGCGCCTGCTTTGAAATTTCTTCGGCTAAATGAAAACTTCCGACAGATTCGATCATTTCAACCTTATCAATAATATTTTTTACCTTATTTGTCTGCAAATGGCCGATAAAATGCTTATGCACGGGAAGATATTCGCTTTCCTTTGATAAAAATTCCTGAACGCGGTTTTCCCCGATATATTTAATTCCTTTGCTTATTGCATGGTTTATAACCGATACATCTACCGTCTTTGTTGCGGCTAAAAGGATTATGTCTTCCGGTTTTCTTCCCGACTTTTTTGCCGCGGCGGCGATTTTTTCCTTGATTCCGGAATAATTTTCATCGAAAATCTCAACTGACGACCTTTCCGTCATACAAATTCTTTCCTTTCACTATAACCTCATCATATATTCTTAAAACATTCGAATTGCTTTTTACCTGCTCGCAGATTATATAATCGCCTGTATTATAAATGACATTTACCTCTACGAACTTGACATTTATTCCCGATAAAACATAAACGCCTGTTTTACCCTTTACAACTCTGAGCGCCTTTTTAGGAACTCTCAGCCCCGCATAGGTTTTGCTTATGACCTTCATGCTTCCCGTTCTCAAAACGGCAAGCGCACTGTTCATTTGCTCGCACGAAAAGATTATAACAGCCTTTTTGGAATTGTCGGAAATATTTATGCTTTTAACCGTCACCGGCAGCTGCTGACCCGATTTCAAATTTGTGTTTATCGTAAGAGCGTCGCCCTCTTTGAATTTAAGCGAATCGTTTATATCAACAGGCGCCGCGATATACCACTCATAGTCGGAAACGATTTTTCCTATTCCGTTTTCCGCCTGCGTCTGAGGCTTAAGCTTTTTTAAAAACTCATCGTCAATTTCGGAAACGGCGTCGACGGTCAAAACATTTTCATATCCGTCAAGCGCGGAAACGAAATATCCCGATTCAGCCGCCGTTATGCTCGCTTTCGGAGCAGGAAGAGAAGCCTGCAGAGAAGAAAGCTCGCTTTTAAGATTATTTAGATTTTCGCTGAAATCGGTTTGGTCGCCCGTAGCGCTGCTGCGGCGGTTAAGAGAAGAAAGAAAAGCGTTTATCTTTTCCTTGCTGCCCGAAAAATTTCCGCCCGCACAGCTTCTTTGCATCTCATTTAAAGCCGCGGTAACCTTATTGTTAATCTGGTCGATATCGGCGGCTTTATTATCGTTATAGCCCTGAATTTCCTCAATATCGGCAATCTGATTTTTAACGGTTTCAATTTTCGAATTTATGACCGACGCGGACGGCGAATCATATACATAGGCAATAACTCCGTCCTTAGAAACCCTTTCTCCGTCGGAAACGGCATAATGTAAAGAGCCGCTTTGATTATAGGTTACGGGGATTTCCTTTCTTATGACATAGCCTGTAAGCTCCAAGCCGTCCGAGCTTTCGAAATATTCGGCGCTTGCAGTCGTTATTGGCTTATAAAGGGAAGAATAAAGCTGATGAATTACAAAAACGGATATAAAAAGGATCAAAAACACCTTTAAAACCGTATTCCCTTTCATTGCTTTTTCACTCCCTTTTCTTCTAAAATTTCTTTTGCTTTTTCAAATATTTCTTCTTCTGTATTCAAATCGGGATAGAGCCAAATTATTCTTTCGTCCCTGTTAAACCAGCTGAGCTGTCTTTTTGCGTATCTTCGTGTCGCGCGCTTTAAATTCTCGGTGCATTCGCTTAAAGTCTCTCTGTTTTCAAAAAAGCCCGAAAATTCCTTATGCCCTATCGCCTGAGCGGCGCCGCCCGAATTTTCTTTATTTAAAAATGCTTTTCTTGCCTCCTCCAAAAGACCGCATTCAAGCATTTTATCGACCCTTAAATCAATTCTGTCATAAAGCTTTTGCCTGTCAGAAAATTTAAGCCCCAAAAGAATATAATCATATTCGTTTTCTTCTTTTCTTGACTCCTCGTTTAATTCCGTCATTGTTTTTCCGGTGGAATAAAAAAGCTCCAGCGCCCTTATTATTCTTCTTGTATTATTCGGATGAAGTCTTGAAGCCGTTTCGGGGTCGATTTTTTTAAGCTCTGAAATTAAATCCTGCACGCCCTCTTTCTCGCATCTTTCTTCAAGCCTTTTTCTTAAATCAAAATCGGTATCCGTCTCGCAAAAACGGATATTATCGGCAAGAGAAGAGATATAAAGCCCTGTTCCGCCTACAAGAAACGGAATTTTTCCGATATTTATAACATCGGATATCTCTTTTCTCGCAAGGGTGCAGTAATCGGCGGCGTTAAAGCTTATATCGGGGTCTAAGAACTCAAACAGCCTGTGCCTGACTCCTTGCTTTTCTTCCTGCGTCGGAGCGGCGGAGGCAATAGGCATATTTTTATAAATCTGCATCGAATCGGCGCAGATTATTTCTCCGCCGAATTCCTTTGCAAGGCATACCGAAAGCTTTGTTTTGCCCGACGCCGTCGGCCCTGCAATGCAGACAACCTTTTTCTTACCGCTCATTGTATTCTTTTAAACTGCTTTTCCAAATCTCTTTTGGAAAGCTCGAAGGCTACCGGTCTTCCGTGCGGGCAGTAGAAAACCTCTCTGTCGCTTAAGACCTTTTTCGCAAGGCTCAGCATTTCTTCGGGCGGCGTCACAAAATTGGCTTTGATTGCCGCCTTGCAGGCAACCGTATGTAAAATATCTTCCTTTAAATCGTTTGAAACCGCTGTTCCGCCGCTCATGAACAGTCTTGCCGCTTCTATAACGGTTTCGGCTACATCCTCGCGCCTTAATACCGACGGAACGGCTCTTACAACAACCGACAGATTGCCGAAATCCTCGATTTCAAAGCCTGCTTTTTCAAATTTATCCAAATTTTCGCAGACGGCGGAATAAACCGCGGGCTCCAGCGTTACGCTTCTGGGCTCAAGCAAAGCCTGAGAAGAAACGGCGGTATTTTTTACAAGCTCATTGAAAATTATTCTTTCATGCGCCGCATGCTTATCTATCATGAAAACGCTTTCGCCCTTTTCGACTATTATATATGTCCTGAAAGCCTCACCGATAAGCCTTACCTCGGCGTCCGGTGATTTTAACGGCTCTTCTTTAGGCTCTTCCTTAAGTCCTGCCTCGGCTGCCGGCATTTTTATTTCGGGCTCTTTTTTTATTTCCTGCGGATTTACCTTGATTTCTTTTCTTTCGGGGATTACAATATCGTCCCTTAAGAAAAACGGCGTGCTGTCCTGTTTGAATTTAAGCACCGAGGGCTTAATTTCGCTAAGCTCGGGCTTTTTTGGCTCTTCTTTTTTCTCAAAGCGCATCGGAGCCGCGGTCTGAACAAATTTTTCCTCGCTTACAGTATCGGGAGACGGAATTGCTTTTTTTATCCCGCCGATATTCATTTGCGGTCTTGTATCGTTAGTAAATATCGAAGCCTTGACAGAGGAATAGACCGCGTCGAAAATCCTTTTTTCATCTGAAAATCTTACCTCTGTCTTTGCAGGGTGAACATTAACGTCAACGCTTGAAAACGGCACCGAAAGGCTTAAAACAAAGCTCGGGAATTTACCCGTCATAGAGCTGTTTTTATAAGCCTGCTCAACCGCCGCGCAGACTGTTCCGGAGCGGACAAAGCGGCCGTTTAAAAATGTATACTGACCCGCTCTCGACTGTCTGCAAAATACAGGCTTGCAGACATAGCCCGAAACAGAAATTCCGTTTACCTCGCTGTTAACGGGAATAAGAGAAGATGCGAATTCTCTTCCTAAAACCGAATAGATTGCGGCTTTAAGGTCGCCGTTTCCCGAGGTTATAAATTCCGTTTTTGATTCTCTTATAAATTTAAAGGCGATTTCGGGGTGGGAAAGCGCCGCTCTTTGCATAACCGCCGCGACTGCGTTTCCCTCGGAAAAGTCCTTTTTTAAAAATTTCATGCGCGCGGGCGTATTATAAAACAAATCGCGGATAATAAGGGTCGTTCCCTTTTCCGCTCCGCATTCGTCGAAAATAACCTCTGTTCCGCCCTCGATTATATAGTGGGTTCCGGTTTCTTCCGATTCGGTTCTTGTGAACATTTCTACCCTCGAAACGCTTCCTGCCGCCGCAAGCGCCTCACCGCGAAAGCCTAAAGAGGAAATTGCGTCAAGATCGTCGGCATTTTTTATTTTGCTTGTCGCATGGCTGACAAACGCAAGCGGAACATCCTCACGGTCTATTCCGCAGCCGTCGTCCGTAATTCTGATATAAGAAATGCCGCCGCGGCGGATTTCCACCGTTATATGCTTTGATTTTGCGTCAATAGAATTTTCCACAGCTTCTTTTACCGCCGACGCAGGTCTTTCGACGACCTCGCCTGCCGAAATAAGCTCGAAAACATCTCTCGGTAAAAGATTTATTCTTGGCATTTTTATATCACTTCCTTAGTTTACTATTTCTTAGTTTATTATTCCTTTGCTTTTTCACAAAGCCCGTTTAAGATACCGAGCGCCTCAATCGGCGTTAGGGTATCGATATCTATTCTTTTAAGTTCACGGGCGATTTCGTCCAAGTTGTTGCAGGCTTCGGGTTTTAATTCGCTTAAAGCAGGTCTTATTCTGCTATCCGTGCCCGTTTCTTCAACGCTTTTTAATATTTCTCTTGCGCGCTTGATTACCACGTCCGGAATTCCGCTGAGCTTTGCTACCTCTATTCCGTAGCTCTCGTCCGCTCCGCCTCTTACGATTCTTCTTAAGAAAATTATATCGTCGCCGTGCTTTTTAACTGCGATATTATAATTTTTAACGCCCTCAAGCTCGGTTTCCATAACCGTAAGCTCATGATAATGGGTTGCAAAAAGAGATTTTGCGCCGATTTTATTTTTATCGGCGATAAATTCAAGCACCGCTCTTGCAATCGACATTCCGTCAAAGGTGGACGTTCCTCTTCCGATTTCGTCTAATATAAGCAGGCTTTTGCTTGTGGCGTTTTTAAGAATTGAGGCAACCTCGCTCATTTCAACCATAAAGGTGGATTTTCCGCTCGCAAGATCGTCGGACGCGCCGACTCTTGTATACACCGCGTCAACAATTCCGATTTTCGCCTCTCTTGCCGGAACAAAGGAGCCGACCTGCGCCATAATTGTTATAATGGCAACCTGTCTCATATATGTGGATTTTCCCGCCATATTAGGACCTGTTATAATAGCACAGCGGTTTTCGCCGCAGTCAAGAAGCGTATCGTTTGAAACAAAGGGCACCGAGCTTAATTTCTCTACAACGGGGTGTCTTCCGTCCTTTATAATTATTTCGTTTCCGTCGTTAACCTCAGGGCGGTGATATCCGTTTTCAAGCGCCACCGCGGCGAATGAAATCACCGCGTCAAGCCTAGCGACACCCTGAGCGGAGCGCTGAAATCTTTCAGCCGCTTTAGCCACGGTTTTTCTGACACTGTCAAATATTTCGTATTCAAGCCCTGTCAGCTTTTCCTTAGCCGTAAGCACCCTTGTTTCAAGGCTTTTAACCTCTTCGGTTATAAACCGCTCGCAGTTTGTAAGCGTTTGCTTGCGGACATAATTTTCGGGAACCCTGTCAAGGAATGAATTTGTAACCTCTATATAATAACCGAAAACCTTATTGTATCTGACCTTAAGGTTTTTAATCCCCGTTCTTTCGCGCTCCTTTAATTCAAGCTCGATCATGATATCGGTGGAATTATTAAGGTCGTCTCTGTAGCGGTCAACGGTTTCGTTATATCCCGATTTAATAATCTTGCCGTCCTTCATGGCAAGAGGTGCGTCGGGGTCGATTGCGCTTTCGATAAGCTCAGCTATATCGTTTAAGGGGTCGATATCGCAGTCGATAAGCTTTAAATAATCGCTTTTCGCGTTTATAAGCGACTGCTTTATCAGCGGAAATCTTCTTACCGTCGCGGCAATACTCAGCAGGTCCCTCGGATTTGCCGAGGAATAAAGCACCTTTGTCATAAGTCTTTCGACATCTCGTATTCCGCTTAAATATTCGGCGGTTTCGTTAAGCATTATCGGATCCGAGGTTAATTCCTCTACCGCGTCAAGCCTTGCGTTTATACTGCCGACATTCATCAGCGGCTTTTCAAACCATGACCTTAAAAGGCGCTTGCCCATAGCGGTTTTTGTTTTATCAAGCACCCACAAAAGCGAGCCCCTTTTTGCCTTTGAGCGCATGGTCTCGCTTATTTCAAGGTTTTTAACGGCGTTTAAATCAAGTCTCATAAACTGCGACTGGGTATAATAATCAACCGAGCGCAGATGGACTCCGCTGTTCATTCCCGTTTCCATTATGTACCTTACCGCGGCGCCCAATGCTCGCTGAGCGGGGCTGTCGGGTGCGATTTTAAGGTCGGTGGGGCTGAGCACATTAAAGCCTGTGCAGACGGCGTCCATAGTCGCCTGTCCGTCAAACTCCTCGGCGTCCCTCTCCGTTACGGTTCCCTCGAAGTTAATTTTAAGCGCCTTTTCGGCAATAGGATTTTCGGTAAATGATTTTTGAGCCAAAAGCTCGCTTGCGTTAAACCGAACAAGCTCGTCCACCGCTCTGCCGATGACATTTTCGCCTGTAATATCGGTTACATGAGCCTCGCCTGTTGAAATATCGCAAAAGGCAATTCCCACGCTTCCGTTTTCAAGATACACCGCGGCGAGATAATTATTTCTCGATTCGTCAAGCATGGAATCCTCTATTACGGTTCCGGGGGTAATAACCCTTATAACATCTCTTTTTACAAGACCCTTTGCCTTAGCGGGATCCTCTGTCTGCTCGCATATAGCAACCTTATAGCCTCTTTCGACGAGACGGGCAATATAGCCCTCACAGCTGTGAAACGGCACTCCGCACATAGGCGCGCGCTCCTTGAGTCCGCAGTCCTTGCCCGTAAGCACCAGATCAAGCTCGTCGGAAGCGGTCTTAGCGTCATCAAAAAACATCTCGTAAAAATCTCCGAGCCTGAAAAACAGAATGCTGTCCTTATTCTGCTCCTTGATTTCGAGATACTGTCTCATCATAGGCGATAGCTCCGCCATGTTTTTGTCCCCTTTAAATTATAAAATATCTGTTAGTGGCAGCCGCCGCAGCTTGCGCAGCTGCCGGTGCATTCGTGGGTCTCGGGCTCGACGGTACTTGGGTCGGCGCCCTCGGCGCACTGCATAATAATGCTGTTTACATCGTTAAGCAGAGAATCAAGGCCTGCTTTAGCGGTGTTATATTCAAGCATTGCCTTGCCCGACATAATTCTTGAATAAATTGCGCGAAGCTCTGAATTTAACTCGTTTACCTTAGCCTCGTCCTTTTCGTCCTTAGCCATTTCCTGATCGAGATTCATTCTTACGATATTGAACTCTCCGATATCCTTCTGTAACTGCTCGTCCTTATCGTTTGCAAGCTTTGCCTTTGCATAGGCGATAAAGCGCTCGTCCTTCTGAATTTCTTCTCCTAATTTTCTTGATGCTTCTAAAATTCCCATTTTATTTTTTCCTTTCAGGTGATTATTTTTCCTTTATAACCGTTTTTATATTCGGTAATTTGTACATCGGCGAATTTGCCGAGCATTTCTTTCGGGGCTTTCGCCTCTATGTTTAAAAATCCGTTTGACTTGCCGGCAAGATATCCGTCGGAAGAAGCCTCGTCGAAAAGAACCCTTTTAACGGTTCCTATATTCCTTTTTGTGTCCTCTTTCGCTATCTGCTCCTGAGCCTTTAAAAGCTCGTCAAACCACTTGCCCTTTTCCTCCCTCGAAACGGGGTCGGGCATTTTTGCCGCGGGCGTTCCCTCGCGGGGAGAATAGATAAAGGTGAAAAGCGAGGTAAACCTGACTTTTTTTACAAGCTCGACCGTTTCAAGAAATTCCTCATAGGTCTCTGTAGGAAAGCCGACTATAATATCGCTTGTAAATTCTATGTCGGGCATTCTTTTTCTCGCTTCGTCAATAAGCTTTAAATAGGTTTCCTTGTCATAATGCCTGTTCATAGCCTTAAGCACCCTGTCCGATCCGCTCTGAAACGGAAGATGCAGGTGCTTTTCGACCTTTTCGCAGTCCCTCATTGCGTCAAGTAATTTTAAGGTGCAGTCCTTAGGGTGCGAGGTCATAAATCTTATCCTGAAATCGCCGTCAATTTCGTTTATTTTATAAAGCAGGTCGGCAAAATCAATTTCCTCTTCAAGACCTCGCCCGTATGAATTGACATTTTGACCTAACAGCGTTATTTCCTTAAAGCCGCTGTCAACCAACTCTTTTGCCTCTTTGATTATTTCTTCGGGCTTCCTTGAGCGCTCTCTGCCCCTTACATAAGGCACAATACAGTAGGTGCAGAAGTTATTGCACCCGTTCATAACAGGAAGCCAGCCTCTTATATCCCCGTCTCTTCTTACGGGGATATCCTCTACGATTTCCGAATTTTCAAGCGCTCTTTCAAAGACCCTAGAGCCTGTCATTCTTTTATAGATAAATTCAGGGAGCCTGTACTGAACCTGCGTTCCGAAAACGAGGTCGACATAAGGAAAGCTCTCCTTGAATTTTTTCGCAACATGCTCCTGCTGAGCCATACAGCCGCACACGGCGATTATTATATTTTTATCCTTAGCCTTGTATTTTTTCGTTGCCCCGACATTTCCGTAAACCCTGTCCTGCGCATGCTCTCTTACGGCGCAGGTATTAAAAAGAATAAACTTTGCTTTTGAGGGGTCATCGGTAAATCCGTAGCCCATTTCGCTTAAAATTCCCTTTGTTCTTTCCGAATCGCTGACATTCTGCTGACAGCCGTAGGTTATAACGCAGGCCTTAAAATCCGTGCCGAAAAGCTCGGTATTCATTTCCTTTACCCTTTTTGCAAACGCTTTCTGTTCGGGCGGAAAAACACTTGCTTTTTTAATGTTTTCCAAATCCTTTTCCTTCCTATATATATTCAATTTATTATACTATATTTATCATACAAGTTCAAGCGCAAAAAGCATATTTTTTAAGACTTAATTTGACTTGCTTTATTATCCGTTTTGTTGTAAAATGAATTAAAAACTATTCGGAGGGAAATGCATGAAAGACTTTAAGCTAAGAAAAAAAAGCAATGTTTTTCTTATAATTCTTCTGTCCTTTTGTATACTCGTTTTCTGCTCTGCCGTATGGTATATAAAAATCTGCGGAAAAACCGGCTTTGACTCGGTTGTTTTCACCCTTTTTGCCGGAACGGAAAACAGCAATCCCATATTTTTCAAGCTTTATTTTTTATATGCCGTGCTTCCTGCGGCGGCGGTTTCCGCAATTATCTGTACAGCGATATTTTTACCGCTTAAATCAAAGCAATTTTTAAAAAAGCTTATATCGCTCATTCTTTGCGCGGTATTGATTATTTCCTCTTTCACTTTTTCGGGGCTTTCAAGCTATGCTTTAAACGGCTTACTGAAAAGCAATATTATTGATAAAGAATATGCCGACCCGAAAACCATAGAAGTCACTTTCCCAGAAGAAAAGAAAAATCTTATACATATTTTTTTAGAGTCCACCGAAACGACCTTTATGTCAAAATCCGAGGGCGGAGCGCTTAAAATCAGCGCGTCCGAGGAATTATATCAGCTGGCACGTGATAACACTAATTTTTCCGATACCTCAGGAGTCGGCGGAGGGTACGCAATGCCTTCGAGCACATGGACCACCGCGGCTTTCACGGCATACACTATGGGTCTGCCGCTGAAATTAGGCTTTAAAGACGGCGAATTTTGCGGAGGAATGTTAAAGGATTATACTTCAATAACCGATATTTTATCGGATAACGGTTACGATTTATCCTTAATGGTCGGCTCTCCCATTGAATACGGGCGGAGAAAAGAGCTGTTTGAAAATCATTCGGTAAAACAATTTTATGATAAGAAAACAGCTGTCAGAGATAAAATTATACCCGAAAATTACAATGTCAACTGGGGCTTTGAGGACAAAAAGCTTTTTGAATACGCAAAGCAGGTAATTTTAAAAAAATCGCAGTCGGATAAGCCGTTTGCCTTTTATATGCTGACCGCCGACACCCACCACCCCGACGGCTATCTTTGCGAAGACTGCCCCGACAGCTATGAGGAAAAATACGAAAATGTGCTTCGCTGTTCGGCAAAAAGGGTAAATGAATTCGTAAGCTGGATAAAAGAGCAGGAATTTTATAAGGATACCGTTATCGTGATAACAGGCGACCATTTATCAATGGCTAATATGTTTATCGAAAGAAATGTCGATAAGAGCTATCAGAGAAGAGTTTATAACTGCATTATAAACTCCCCTGTATCAAGCGAACATTCAAAAAACAGAACCTTTACAACCCTTGATATGTTTCCGACTGTTTTAAGGTCTTTAGGCTGTGAAATCGAGGGAAACAGATTAGGCTTAGGCACCGACCTTTATTCGGGAGAAAAAACCTTAGCCGAAGCTTACGGAATTAAAAAATTAAAAAAAGAGCTTGCTAAAAGCTCGGATTTTTACTATGGTTAGATATTAGATATTAGATAAATACCCCTCAGTCACGCACAAAGCGCGCCAGCTCCCCTCTGTATTGACATTCGTCAATAAGAAGGGAGCCTTTCTTTAGTCTCGCAGAAACCCAAGCTTCCCCTTTAGTTGAAAGGGGAAGTGTCAAGGCGTAGCCCTTGACGATAGGGTTTGGTTATATCAGCGGCGAAGCCGCACATTTAGAGGCTCCATCTGACGAGGGAGCTGTCGGCGGAGCCGACTGAGGGAGAGAAAAACAAAAGTTTTAATGTGTTTAAAGCCTTTCTATTCAGTCTCAAACACCTCTCTTATCAGCCTAACCCCTAACTTAAATCCTGCTGCAAAGGCTCTGACCTCTTCTTCACAGGAAACCTCGGACTCCGCTTTTTCAAATGCTTCAAACAAAGCTTTTTGTTCCTCTGTAAGCTCCGCTTTTAATTTATCTTCAAGAAAAATTGCTTTATCAATCGTTTCACCGTCGGTTATTTTGCGTTCAAACGGCGCGATATTTCCGTAATACAGATTTTCAAGTATGGTCATTG
>DBKZ01000032.1 GCA_002297415.1 Ruminococcaceae bacterium UBA737 | reverse complement strand
GCCTTTTAGATTGCGGCTTTGCTTAATTAAAATAATGATTTCTGCGCCGAATCAGGCTCAATTCCCAAATGCTCATAAGCGGCATGCGTTACGCATCTTCCGCGCGGTGTTCTTGAAAGAAAGCCTATTTGCATTAAGTAAGGCTCATAAACATCCTCAATTGTGACCGATTCTTCGCCGACTGCCGCCGCCAAGGTTTCAAGACCTACAGGGCCGCCCGAATAATTATTGATAATGGTTGATAGCATTCTTCTGTCAAAATCGTCAAGCCCGAGCTCATCAATCTCAAATCTTGCAAGAGCCTTTCTTGCCGTTTTTTCGTCGATTTTGCCGTCAAATTCAACCTGAGCGATATCTCTTACACGCTTTAAAAGCCTGTTTGCAATTCTCGGAGTTCCCCGTGACCTTGACGCGATTTCCAGCGCTCCGTCATTATCAATCTCTATTCCTAAAATTCCGGCAGAGCGTTTGACTATGAGAGCAAGCTGTTCGGGAGTATAAAGCTCCAAGCGAAGCAGAACTCCGAATCTGTCTCTTAAAGGAGCGGTAAGCTGTCCCGAGCGTGTTGTTGCACCGACAAGCGTAAAATGCGGAACATCAAGTCTTATAGACCTTGCCGAAGGACCTTTACCGAGAATTATATCAAGTGAAAAATCTTCCATTGCAGGATAAAGAATTTCTTCGATATTTCTTGAAAGGCGGTGAATTTCGTCAATAAAAAGCACATCTCCGTCATTCAAAGAGGTTAAAATCGCAACCAAGTCCCCCTGCTTTTCAATAGCAGGTCCCGAGGTCACTCTGAGATTAACCCCCATTTCACGGGCTATAATACTTGACAGTGTTGTTTTTCCGAGTCCGGGAGGCCCGTAAAGCAAAACATGGTCAAGCGATTCATGCCTTAATTTTGCCGCCTTAATATAAATCGAAAGGTTATCCTTAACCTTATCCTGTCCGATATATTCGTCAAGCGTTCTCGGTCTTAAGGTTATTTCGCTGTCCTCATCGGAATAGTTATATTCGGGAGAAACTATCCGATTTTCAAAATCCATCTCTTCTTCTATCAATGCTTAAAACCTCCCCGCAAGCAATTTAAGCGCACCCTTTATCAATGCGTCAATATCAAGCGACTGATCAAGCTTGCCTACCGCAAGCGAAGCCTCGCTTAAAGAATAGCCTAATGAAACAAGCGCTTCGACCGCCTCTTTCGAATTTGTATTTGAAGATGCATTTCCGACAGCCTTTATTTCAGAGACTGCCTCGTCCGAAACCGCGATACTTCCGACCTTATCCTTAAGCTCCAAAATAATTCTCTGCGCAAGCTTAATTCCTACGCCTGCCGCGGCGGTTAAAGCCTTTGCGTCCCCCGAGGCAATATTTAACATAAGACTTTCATAGGTAAACTGCGAAAGCAGGGCAAGTCCGATTTTAGCGCCCACGCCGCTGACGGAAATTATCAGCTTAAAGGCTTCAAGCTCGCCTAATTCCGAAAAGCCGAATAAATCAATCGCTTCCTCCTTAACGGACATATAGGTGTATAAGAATACATCGTCTCCGACCTGTCCCGACCTTGAGTGCGTCGTCTGAGTGACAAAGCATTTAAAGCCCACACCCGAGCATTCGACAATTATATAATTCAAATCCTTTAAAATGATTTTTCCTTTTAAGCTTGCAATCATTTTTTTAACTCCTTATAAAGCTTTCCGAAGCTGCTCCCCGCAGAATGTCCGTGGCAAACGGCAAGCGCGAGCGCGTCTGCGGTATCATCGGGTTTCGGAATTTTTTCAAGAGACAAAAAGCTTTTTATCATTTCCATAACCTGTCTTTTTTCTGCCTTTCCGTATCCGGTTATGGACTGTTTTACCTGAAGCGGCGTATACTCAAAAACAGGTATACCGCTTTTTTGCGCCGCAAGAAGAATACAGCCTCTTGCCTGAGCAACATCAATTGCGGTAGTGGTATTTGTATTGAAATAAAGCTTTTCAATAGACATACATTCGGGGCGGTATTTTTTTATAACGGTTATAAGGTCATTATAGATTATTTCAAGCCTTTCGCAAAAAGGCGTTCCGGCATTGGTGGTAACAGCACCGTAGCCTACGGTTTTAAACCTGAAATTATCGTATTCCACAACGCCGTAGCCTACGATTGCATATCCCGGATCTATTCCTAAAATACGCATTTTTCCTCCCCGAAATCATTACAAAATTATTCAATTTATTATACCACAAAAGCTTTTCCAGTTCAATAATTATTTTCCAATTAAAACGGGATTTAAAATCTTAAGTTTCGTCAATAATAACTACAGGAGGAATGATTTATGAAGATAAAAAACAACAAAGACCCGTTTCACAATTTTAAGACCGAGGAAAATGCCGTTACCTATACAGGCAAGCATGAAAACAATACAAGCGAAACAAGCGACATAATAAGAAAAATTATAGAATCGTATCAGAAAAACCTTAAGCAGTAAGGAATAAAAGACAAAATTTCGGTACAAACTATAATTGCGGTAAAAATCCGTCCGATTTTTTAAACACGGAGGTGCTTTAAATGTTTGATAAAATTTGCCTTATCCTCGCGATAATAGGAACACTCAACTGGGGCTTGGTCGGCATATTCAGCTTTGACCTTGTAGCATGGATATTCGGAGGAAGCGGAGCAATATTAAGCAGAATTGTTTATACTGTTATCGCACTTGCAGGTATCTGGTGCATTTCGCTTCTTTTCAGAAACGACAGCGACAAGGCCGTTACTGCCGAGCACTGATTTATAAATCCGCAAAAGCTAAAATTAAAAAGCTTTTGCGGATTTATTTTTTACATAAAAAGGACTGTAAAGCAATAGCTATACAGTCCTTTATTTATTTTATTCCGCCTGCATAATGTTTCTGAAATCATCACCCGAAATCTTTTCGTTTTCAAAAAGCTCTTTGGCAACGCTGTGAAGCTTCGGCATGTGCTCTTCAAGAATAGAAATGGCTTTTTTATACTGCGCCATAACAACTCTTTCGATTTCCTCGTCGATAACAGCGGCGGTTTTTTCCGAATAGTTCGGTGTTGAAGAGAAATCTCTTCCTAAGAAAACTTCATTGTTATCGTGACCGTAGGTTACAAGTCCGAGCTTGTCGCTCATACCGAACTTGGTAACCATTTTTCTTGCTAAATCAGTAGCGCGCTCAATATCGTTAGAAGCGCCGGTGCAGACATCGTCCTGAGTGAGCTGTTCCGCGGCTCTTCCGCCGAGCAAGGAGCATATCTGTTCAAGCATTTGATTCTTAGAGGTATGTCCCTTTTCCTCTTCGGGCAGATACATAGTATATCCTGCCGCCATTCCGCGCTGAATAATAGAAATCTGGTGAACGGGATCCTGAGTAGGCAGGAAATAAGAAACGATTGCGTGGCCTGCCTCATGATAGGCAGTAACCTTTTT
>DBKZ01000063.1 GCA_002297415.1 Ruminococcaceae bacterium UBA737 | reverse complement strand
CGCAAAGCTTTTCGGCAACCTCTAAAACATGGGTGGAAAAGAATATTGCCCCTCCCCTGTCGCAGAACTCGCGCATCATACATTTAAGCTCATGGGAAGCCTTAGGGTCAAGACCGACGAACGGCTCATCCATAACAATAAGCTTCGGCTCATGAAGCCAAGCGGAAATTACGGCAAGCTTCTGTTTCATTCCGTGGGAATATGAAGAAATAGGAGATGAAAGGTCCTTTTCTATTTCAAAAACCTTTGAATACTTTTCTATTCTTTCTTTTCTTAAATCTGTCGGCACTGCGAAAATATCGGCAATGAAATTAAGATATTTCATACCCGTCATATAATCGTAAAGGTCGGGATTATCGGGAATGTAAGCTATTTTCTTCTTGCATTCGAGCGGATTTTCCGTAACCGAAACACCGTCGACGGTGATTTCTCCGCTGTCAAACTTTAAAATTCCGCATACGGATTTTATGGTGGTGGTTTTTCCTGCGCCGTTATGACCGATAAATCCGTAAATCTCACCCGAATTTATTTCAAGCGAAAGATTGTTTACGACTTTTTTATCGCCGTAGCTTTTATTGAGTCCCCTTATACTAAGCATAAAAATCTCCTTTAATAAAAAAATAAAAGCAGTAACAAAAGTACCGCTTTTATTATATATAATAATCTTACTAAAGTCAAAGGTTTAATTCGCTACATAAAGCTGTTTATAAGGATTATTGGTATCGGGAGTTATTACCGTAAATACTTCCTTTAAAACTTTCTTAAGGTCACAGCCGAAATATTCACAGTAGTTTTCTATAAAAGGAGTGATTTCCGCTAAATCATTTTCATCTGCCTTTTTAACCGTTACCGATTTCGGAAATTCAATATTATCGGCTTTTCCTCTTAAAAACATTTTTCCGCCGTGCATTCCCGTACATGGGAAATTGCCGACAACAGGCTTTTTATCGGAATTAAGACCCAAAACTATAATAAGACCGCCAGCCTGATATTCGCCTAAAAAGCTGCCCGCTCTGCCTCCTATAACAATAAGCGGTTTTTTATCCTTATAAGCCTTCATGTGAATTCCCGCTCGGTAGCCGGCATTTCCTTTTATATAAATCGAGCCGCCGCGCATGGCGTATCCTGCCGCGTCGCCGACATTCCCGTGAATAATGATATTGCCGTCATTCATAGTATCTCCGACAGCGTCCTGCGCGTTTCCTTTAACGGTAATCTCAGCGCCTGTCAGATAAGCGCCGAGCGCATTTCCGGGGACTCCCTCAATAGAGATAGAAACATCGCTCATTCCCGTTCCTATAAACCTTTGTCCGAGACAATTGACTATCTCGCAGGATTTTGAAGAATTTCTTATAAGATTATTAAGCTCTTTAAACCCGTTTTTTTCTGCGTTTATAATCATATTTCACACCTCTATTCTCCTGCATGGGAAATTCCTAAAATTTCAAGCTCTTTAGCGTTAAGTCCTACTCCGCGCAGCATAAGTCTGTTACCTTTAAGCGCTTCTATGGAATTTATTCCCATTCCGCCCATAAGCTCCTTTATTTCATGCTGCCAAGCACGGACTAAATTCACAAGCCTCCTGCTGCCCTCTTCGGGGTCAAGACGGTCAACAAGCTCCGGAATCTGAGTTGCTATTCCCCAGTTGCACTTGCCCTGCTGACAGCACCTGCAAAGGTGGCATCCGAGAGCCAAAAGCGCCGCAGTAGCAATATAGCAGGCGTCCGCACCTAAGGCTACGGCTTTTATTACATCCGAAGCGGACCTTATACTGCCGCCTGCAATCAAGGAAACATTATTTCTAATTCCCTCGTCTCTAAGTCTTGTATCAACCGCTGCGAGAGCAAGCTCAACAGGAATTCCGACATTGTCTCTTATCCTTGTCGGTGCGGCGCCCGTTCCGCCCCTGAAGCCGTCAATAGCAATAATATCGGCTCCGCTCCTTGCAATTCCGCTCGCAATAGCCGCAATATTATGTACCGCCGCAACCTTGACGATAATAGGCTTTTTATAGCCTGTTGCCTCTTTTAAGGAAAATACAAGCTGTCTTAAATCCTCTATTGAATAAATATCGTGATGAGGAGCGGGAGAAATCGCGTCCGAGCCCTCGGGAATCATTCGTGTTTTTGAAACATCGCCGACAATTTTTGCCCCCGGCAGATGTCCGCCTATTCCGGGCTTTGCTCCCTGACCCATTTTTATTTCAATTGCGGCGCCCGCATTAAGATACTTTTCATATACGCCGAATCTTCCCGAAGCCACCTGAACGACGGTATTTTCTCCGTAAACATAAAAATCCTCATGAAGTCCGCCCTCGCCTGTGTTATAATAAATTCCGAGCTCCTTTGCCGCCCTTGCAAGGCTTTCGTGGGCATTATAGCTTATCGACCCGTAGCTCATAGCGGAAAACATAACAGGAACGGAAAGCTCAAGCTGAGGCGGAATATCGGTTATTATAGTGCCGTTTTCGTCCCTTTTTATCTCGGCAGGCTTCTTGCCTAAGAACACCTTTGTTTCCATAGGCTCTCTTAAAGGGTCAATGGGCGGATTTGTAACCTGAGACGCATTTATAAGAATTTTATCGAAATAAACAGGCATTTTTACGGGGCTTCCCATTGATGAAAGCAAAACTCCGCCTGTAGACGCCTGTTTATAAATCTCTTTAACGGTATCCGACTGCCAGTTTGCATTTTCTCTTAAAGCGCAGTCAGTCTTTCGGATTTTAAGCGCATGTACTGGGCAAAAGGAAACGCATCTCTGACAGTCGACGCATTTCGAATCGTCGCTTATCATAACGCCTTTTTTCTCATTGAATGAATGAACGCCGTTATAGCACTGCTTTTCGCAAATTCTGCAGTTTGTGCATTTGTCGGAATTTCTTATAACTTCAAATTCGGGATAAATATAATCGAGCGACATCAGAACGTTCCCTCCTTGACATTTACTATTATCGGCTCTCCGCCCGACGGCGCATAGACCGAATCAATATCGGGGTTCATGGCTCTTATTGCCGCCTCTTCGCTTGCGATATAAACCTTATTATCCTTTTTCGCCGTCACCATCGAGCGAAGCTTTAATCTGTCATTAAGCGCCATAAGTCCGCCGGTGAAGCCTAAGATTATTGAAAAAGGTCCTGTTATTAAAAGGCTCGGATAAATTTTTCTTAAATATTCAAGTCTATCCTTATCTAAAGGTTCTTTTTTATCAATCGTGCTCCAGAAGGGTGCTGCGATAACCGACGCGGTTTCGCTAAGCGTAAGCTTTTGTCTTCTTAAAAGATAATCGGCAATATAGGCTATAACCTCGGTATCGGTCTGCAGGGTGCATTTATAGCCGAACATTTCTATATATCGGCGGTTAGCGTCATAAGAGGAAATCTCGCCGTTATGGACAACCGAATAATCAAGCAGTGAAAAAGGGTGCGCTCCGCCCCACCAGCCGGGGGTATTTGTCGGGTATCTTCCGTGCGCCGTCCAAGAATAGCCCTCATATTCTTCGAGTCTGTAAAATCTTCCGACATCCTCGGGAAATCCTACAGCCTTAAAGGTGCCCATATTTTTGCCGCTTGAAAATACATAAGCGCCGTTTAAATTCGTATTTATATGCATAACCGTTCTTGCGACATATTCCTTTTCATCAAGCTGTAATCTTGAAAGAACGCTTGAAAGAGGAGCGACGAAATATCTCCAAATATAGGGAACATCAGTGATTTCGGGAATTTTTCTTATAGGGATATTCTCGGCTTTTACAATTTCAAAGCTATCCTTTAAAAACCGCTCGCATTCTACCCTGTCCTCATTGTCATTATAAAAAATGTGAAGCGCATAAAGCTCCTTATATTCGGGATATATTCCGTAAGCCGCAAAGCCGCCGCCCAAGCCGTTTGACCTGTCGTGCATCGGAATCATGCTTTTTATAATCGTTTCACCTGTCATTTTTTCTCCGTTTTCGGAAATGATTGCGGAAATCGCGCAACCCGAAGGAATTCTGATTTCTCCCTCTTTTTTCATAATTATTCCCCTTTCCGGATAGTGTGGCCTGTCACACAAAAATAAAAAAGCGCTCAGATACGGCGAAAAATGCCGTAAATGAACGCCTTTGCTCATTATTTTAGCCTACATATTATATCACCCGAGGCCGATTTTGTCAAGTTTTAAAAATTTTTAAAAAAAGGGGTTGACAAATGAAATTAAAGCGAGTATAATGTCACGCATAGAAGACAAAGGCGTCTTAAGGGTTCTCCCCTTTTGACGCTTCTTTTTTATTTTAAAAGCTTATATTTTGCGAGGCAAAGGTGTCTTATTCCTTTAATGGGATAACAGCCCCTTTGCCTCGCTTTTATTTTATTTCAAGGAGTTGTGTTTTTATGAAAACAGTACCGGAATATTTCGGAAGTCTGGTCTTTGATGACCGCGTGATGAAGGCAAAGCTGCCGAGCGATGTTTATAATTCGCTCAAAAAAACCATTGACGAGGGCGCAAGCCTTAAAAATGATGTCGCTAATGCGGTTGCAAACGCAATGAAGGACTGGGCGGTTGAGCACGGAGCCACTCATTTTACACATTGGTTCCAGCCTCTTACCGGAATTACCGCTGAAAAGCACGACAGCTTTATTTCTCCCTCTCCCGACGGCGGAGTAATTATGGAATTCTCGGGCAAGGAGCTTATAAAGGGCGAGCCCGACGCGTCCTCTTTCCCCTCGGGCGGCTTAAGAGCCACATTTGAGGCAAGAGGCTATACCGCTTGGGACCCGACATCTTATGCGTTTATTAAAGATAAGACACTTTGTATTCCTACCGCCTTTTGTTCCTACGGCGGCGAGGCGCTCGATAAAAAGACGCCGCTGCTGCGC
>DBKZ01000035.1:8154-10657 GCA_002297415.1 Ruminococcaceae bacterium UBA737 | reverse complement strand
CGGTTATTTTAACATTTCTGATTGTTCCGTGAAGATTTTCCGATGTTTTAACATAAACCTTTGAATAATTGGGCGTATATCCCTCAAATCTTCCGTTTTCAAAGTTTTCAAATAAAACAGGGAATGTTCTGCCTTTTAGCTTGCTTAAAAATTCGGCTTCGCTTTTTAAGGCGGTTTTTGCCATAAGCTTTGCTCTTAATTCCTTTGTTTTTCCGTCAATCTGATTTTTGTAATCGGCGGCAGGAGTGCCCTCGCGGACGGAATAGGGGAAAATATGCGACCTTGCAAAGCCTACTTTATTTACAAAGCTTAAGCTTTGCTTGAATTCTTCCTCGGTTTCTCCCGCAAAGCCGACCATTATATCGGTGGTTATCGCCGCGTCAGCAAACATTTTCCTTATTCTTTGCACCAAATCGTAATAAAAAGCGGTGTCATAATGTCTGTTCATACGCTTTAAAGTTTCGTCGCAGCCGGACTGTAAAGATAGGTGAAACTGCGGACAGAATTTTTCCTCTCTTTTTAAAGCCTCAAGCATTTCGTCGCTTATGCAGTCGGGCTCTAAGGAACCGAGACGAACTCTTTTTATGTTTTCGATCGAACAAACTGCTTTTACAGCGTCCGTTAAATCAAAGCTTTCGCCTTTTCCGTAGGAAGAAAGGTTAATTCCCACAAGCACGATTTCCGAAAATCCGTTTAAAGATAGTGCCTCAGCCTCGCTTTTTATTTCTTCTAAATTTCTTGAGCGGACTCTGCCCTTTGCGTAGGGAATAATGCAGTAGGTGCAGAATCTGTCGCACCCGTCCTCAATTTTCATATAAGCCCTTGTTCTTTCGCTGAACGCGCCTATAGAAGGTGTGTTATAAAGCTCGCCCGACTTATGCTTGTCAACCGATAAAATTCTTTTTCTAACATTTAAAAATTCTTCGGCGGCTTCGGCGATTTTTTTCGTGTCGGTGTTTCCGATTATTATATCCGCCTCTGTCAGCTTTGAGGATTTCTTGGGAAAAGCCTGTACCATACAGCCTGTAAGAATAATTACCGCATTTTCGTTATCCTTGCGGCACCGCCTTAGGGTCTGCCTTGCCTTTCTGTCGCTTTCCGATGTTACCGAACAGGTGTTGATAACGCAGATATCGGCAGGGAGATTTTCAAAATCCGTATATCCTCTTTTGTTGAATTCTTCTCTTATTGCCTCGGTCTCATATTGGTTTACCTTGCAGCCGAGTGTAATGTATTTAATATTCATTTAATTCTCCTGAAAAAGTATGAACTAATTATAATACAAAATGTTCTGATTTTCAACATAAAATGATTTTTTGCACTATAAAAGCATTGATTTTTTATCACTTTTATAGTATAATAATTTGAGTTTGTATCAAAGGTTAGAGGATGAGATATAATTGATTAAAAACAGATATGTAAAAATTTGCATTTTCGTGTTGTTTGATTTAGCCGCAGCGTTCATTTCGGCGCTCTTAGCGGCTTTTTTTTGCTCTGTCAGCGTTAATGCGGCGTTTTTAAAAATCACTTGTGTTTTTGCGGTCTCGCTTTTTTTGCTGCTTTATATTTTCAAGGTTTATAACATTCTTTGGAAATACGCAGGCTACGGCGATTATGTCCGCATTTTCTTTTCCGCTTTCACCGCGGCGCTTGTAATGCTTTTTGCAGATCTGCTTTTTAAATCGGTTGATGTTTACGGACCTAAATTTATTCTTATAACTGCAATTTTTGCAGGCGCGATGATATTTTTATCAAGACTTGTTTTCAGGCATAATCCAAAAGAAATTTTCGGTTCTGCAACGAAAGCAAAAGAAAATGTCCTTATAATCGGCGCGGGGGACGCGGCTAAGCTTATTATTGACGACCTTAATAATAATCAGGAGCTTTACGGATGCAGGGTTAAATGCGCGGTTGACGATAACGTTCAGAAAATAGGAAATTATATTTCGGGCATTAAAATTGCGGGCGACTGCGATTCGATTTACGATTGTGTAAAGGAATACGATATCGACACGATTATTTTCGCTATTCCCTCGTGTCCGAGTCTCAGAAAATCCGAAATTCTTCAAAGCTGTCAGAAAACAGGATGTAAATTAAGAATTCTTCCGTCGGTTTATAAAATGCTTTCGGAGGAGCATATAAAGGTCAATTCGCTTAAGGATGTTCAGATAGAGGATCTGCTCGGCAGAGACCCTATTGATCTGAATATTCCCCATGTGTTTGATTATATTAAAAATAAAGTTGTTCTCGTAACCGGAGGCGGAGGCTCTATCGGAAGCGAGCTTTGCAGACAGATAGCGGCTCACGGCGCAAAACAGCTTATAATATTCGATATTTATGAAAACAATGCTTATGAGATACAAAATGAGCTTAAGTTTTCCCACCCTGAGCTTGACTTAGTCACGCTTATTGGCTCTGTAAGAGATAAGAAGAGACTTGAAAGCGTTTTCGAAGAATATAAGCCTCAGCTTGTTTTCCATGCCGCGGCGCATAAGCATGTGCC
>DBKZ01000035.1:7242-8121 GCA_002297415.1 Ruminococcaceae bacterium UBA737 | reverse complement strand
TCAAAAACAATGTATTCGGAACGCTTAATACCGCTAAATGCGCGGATAAATTCGGAGTTCAGAAATTTGTGCTTATTTCGACGGATAAAGCCGTTAATCCTACCAATATTATGGGTGCGAGCAAAAGAATTTGCGAAATGATAATTCAGTCGGTAAATGCCAAATCCAAGACCGAGTTTGCCGCTGTAAGATTCGGTAATGTTTTAGGGTCAAACGGTTCGGTTATTCCGCTTTTTAAAAAGCAGATTGAAAACGGCGGGCCTGTTACTGTAACCGACCCTGAAATGATACGATATTTCATGACTATTCCGGAGGCTGTTTCCTTGGTAATTCAGGCAGGCTCTTCGGCTAAGGGCGGCGAGATATTTGTTTTTGATATGGGCAAGCCCGTTAAAATAGTAAGCTTGGCTGAAAATCTTATAAGACTTTCGGGATTTAAGCCTTATACGGAAATCAAAATCGAATTTATAGGTCTTCGCCCGGGTGAAAAAATGTATGAAGAGCTGTTAATGTCCGAAGAGGGTCTTAAAAAGACCGATAACAGGCTTATCTATATAGGACATCCGATTGAGTTTGACGAAAAGGAATTTAAAAATGAGCTTAAGGAATTAAAAGCCGCCGCGGAGGACGAAAATTCGGATATCAAAGCGATAACGAAAAAAATAGTATCAACTTATACTTATAAAATATAGCAGAACGGTGATTGAAAATGGCAGAAAAAAGAATTGAAAATTTAAGAAATATCGCTATTATCGCGCATGTTGACCACGGTAAGACGACTCTTGTCGACCAGCTTTTAAAGCAAAGCGGAACCTTTAGAGCAAATGAAGCGGTAAATGAAAGAGTAATGGACTCAAATGACCTTGAAAGAGAAAGAGG
>DBKZ01000035.1:0-7172 GCA_002297415.1 Ruminococcaceae bacterium UBA737 | reverse complement strand
TCGACACCCCCGGACATGCGGATTTCGGCGGAGAGGTTGAAAGAATTCTGCAGATGGTTGACGGAGTTCTGCTCCTTGTTGACGCTTTTGAGGGCTGTATGCCGCAGACAAGATTTGTTCTTAAGAAAGCGCTTGCATTAGGTAAAAAGGCAGTTGTTGTTATCAATAAAATCGACAGACCGATGGCAAGACCTCATGAGGTTGTCGACGAGGTTCTCGATTTATTTATCGAGCTCGGTGCGGATGATGACCAGATAGAATTCCCCGTTGTTTTTGCCTCTGCAAGGGACGGTTATGCTTCTTATTCTCCCGATGTCAAGGGTACAGATATGAAGCCGTTATTTGAAGAAATTATAAAGGAAATCGAGCCGCCTGTCGGCGATACAGAGGCTCCTTTGCAGCTTCTTTTCTCAAATATTGAATACGACGAGTATTTAGGCAGAATAGGCGTCGGAAGAGTTGTAAGAGGAACCGTAAAGGTAGGGCAGAGGGTTGCGCTTTGCCATAAGGACGGAACAAGTAGCAATGTAAAAATCGCAAAGCTGTTTATGTACAGCGGACTTAAGCGTACCGAGGTTGAATCGGCAACCGTCGGCGATATTGTTCAGGTTGCGGGAATTGCCGACCTTGAAATCGGAGAAACCGCCTGTGATACTGAAGTTATAGAGCCACTTCCGTTTGTTAAAATAGACGAGCCTACGCTTTCTATGAACTTCATGGTTAATAATTCGCCGTTTGCGGGACAGGACGGAAAATTTGTAACCTCGCGCAATCTTCGCGACAGACTATTTAAAGAGGTTATGACAAATGTCAGCCTTAAGGTTGAAGAGACCGACAGTGCCGACACCTTCAAGGTTTCGGGCAGAGGAGAGCTTCACCTATCAATTCTTATCGAAACAATGCGCCGTCAGGGCTATGAATTTCAGGTTTCGCCTCCGGCGGTTATTTATAAGCATGATGAAAACGGAAAGCTTTTAGAGCCTATGGAGCTTTTGATGATAGAAGTTCCGGACACCTATGTGGGCGTTGTTATGGAAAGGCTCGGCAGCAGACATGCGGAAATCAAGAATATGGGCACGCGTGACGGCGGAATGTCGCATCTTGAGTTTGTAATTCCTGCGAGAGGTCTTTTGGGATACCGTTCGCAGTTTATGACCGATACTAACGGCAACGGAATAATGAACCATGTTTTCAACGGCTATGAAGAATATAAGGGCGATATTGAACAGCGCAGTACAGGCTCGATTATAGCGCATGAAACCGGCGAAGCTACCGGCTACGGACTTTTCAACACGCAAAGCCGAGGCAGACTTTTTATAGGCCCGGGAACTCCTGTTTATGAAGGCATGATTATCGGCGAAAATCCGAAGAATGAAGATATAGTTTGCAATGTCTGCAAAAAGAAGCAGATGACAAATACAAGAGCCGCAGGCTCTGACGACGCATTAAGGCTTGTTCCGCATTCGGTACTCAGCCTTGAACAGTCCCTTGAATTCATTAAGGATGACGAGCTTGTTGAAATAACGCCTAATAATATCAGACTTCGCAAGAAAATCCTTTCAAAAGAGCTTAGAATGAAGCATGAGGCTAAGAACCGCTGATGAATTATGTCATTCTTGACATGGAATGGGATTCGGTCTATTCCGTTAAAAAGCGCGGTTTTATAAATCAGATTATTCAGATAGGCGCGGTTAAATGCGATGAAAGCTTTAAAATCGTAGGAACCTTTGAAAGAACCGTTAAATCCGCAATTTCAAAAAAGGTTTCTTCGAGATTTACCGAGCTTACGGGTATCACCTCAAATGATATGCTTTCGGGCGTAAGCCCCGAAACGGCAGTCAGGGAATATAACGACTGGGTCGGTACGGATTTTATTACACTGACTTGGAGCAATTCCGACCTGTTTTCAATTGCCGAAAATGAGAAATATATTTTAAACGGTCTTAAATTTAAAATAGAAAAATATCTTGATCTGCAAAAATATATTCAAAATGAAATGATTAAAATGGGATTTGAGTGTAAATCTCAGATTTCGCTTGAATCTGCGGCGGATATTTTAAAGGTCAATCATGAGGGACTCGAGCTTCATACCGCTAAGGACGACAGTATGCTTTGCGTGGGATTACTTAAAAAGTATTACCGCAAGGAAAGCTTTGAAATGCTTATAAGGGACACTGCAAGCCCTGATTTTTATAAAAGACTTTATTTTAAAGCTACTTATCTTGACGATATAAACAGCTCGGATATAAACAGGGAAAGTCTCGCTTTTAAATGCGATAAATGCGGTGAAAAGACTGAAAAAATTTCAAAATGGCGTTATAAAAACAGATGGTTTTCAGCAAGATTTCGCTGCAACAGCTGCAAAAGAAAATTTATCGGCAGAATTTCATTTAAAAAGAATTATGAGGATATAACCGTTAAAAAGAGAATTTGTGAAATAAAAAAAGGAGAAAAGTCTGTTGGAATGCAGTCTTTGCCCGAGAAATTGCAAAGCTCGGCGAACTGAAACCGGAAATATCGGCGGATTTTGTAAAATGCCCTTAACTCCCGTTATTGCGAGAGCCTCGCTGCATTTCGGCGAAGAGCCGTGTATCAGCGGAACAAAAGGCTCGGGGACGGTATTTTTTTCGGGATGCAATTTAAGGTGCGTTTTCTGTCAGAATTTTAAAGTAAGCCGAGGGGGAAAGGGTAAAAATGTCAGCTTTTTAAGACTTGCGGAAATATTCCGCGAGCTTGAAGAAAAAGGCGCGCATAATATAAATCTTGTAACACCCTCGCATTTTGCTTTTGCTATAGGAGAAGCGCTAAAAATTCACAGACCGAAAATACCGATTGTTTATAATTCAAGCGGATATGACAGCATAAATGCGCTTGAAATGCTTTCTGATAAAATTGATATATATTTATTTGATTTAAAATACTTAAATCCGCAAAATTCTATTAAATATTCAAAAGTTTCCGATTATCCGTCGGTCGCATTAAAGGCTATCGAATATGCCTGTTCGTTAAAAAAGGAAAACATATTCGATGAAAACGGTATAATGAAAAGCGGAGTTATTATAAGGCATTTGCTTTTGCCGAGAGCAACAAACGAGGCTGTTAAAATATTTGAAACGGTTAAGGAAAAATTTCCGTCGGCTTATTTTAGCATAATGAGCCAGTATGTTCCGCTGTATGAAGCGGAAAAATATCCTGAAATCAACAGAAAGGTTACAAAGAGGGAGTACGAAAAGGTACTTGACCGAATTATAGAAAGCGGTTTTGAAAACTGTTATTTTCAGGAGCTTGAAAGCTCAACAGAGGATTTAATACCTGATTTTAATTTATACGGGGTTTAAAAGAAAGGATAAAATTATTATGAATATTGCTGTCGCACAATCAGGAGGACCGACCTGCGCTATCAATGCTTCCTTGCTCGGCGTTTTCAGGCAGGGCTTAAAGGAAAGCACAATAGAGCATATTTTCGGCTCTTTTAACGGAATTGAAGGAATAATAAGCGATAATCTTATCGACCTTAATTCAGTGATAAGAAACGACGAGGATATGGAGCTTTTAAGACAGACTCCTTCAACCTGCCTCGGCTCCTGCAGATACAAGCTTCCTGATGACGATAGCTCTCGCGTTTATGAGGAAATAATGAAATGCTTTAAAAGGCACGGAATAGGCGCGTTTTTCTATATCGGCGGCAATGATTCAATGGATACCGTGTCAAAGCTCAGCGCTTATACTGAAAAAAGGGGCATAGATGTAAAAATTATCGGAATTCCGAAAACCATTGACAATGACCTTGAATATACCGATCATACCCCTGGGTTTGGCTCTGCCGCAAAATATGTTGCGACCTCTGTTCAGGAAATTGTAAGGGATTCTTCTGTTTACAGCATTGAATCCGTAACGATAGTTGAGGTTATGGGAAGGCATGCCGGCTGGCTTACGGCATCCTCCTGCGTTTTAAGGGCTAACGGCGAAAGCGCTCCGCATTTGATTTATCTGCCGGAAAGCAAAATTTCCGAAGAAAAATTTTTAGCAGATGTAAATGCTCAGCTTCAGGTTCATAAGGCTGTTGTAGTTGCGGTTTCGGAGGGCTTAAAGCTCGAAAGAGCAAATTCGGAAAAGACCTACGGTAGCGGACTTGTAGATAATTTCGGGCATGAATATTTAAGCGGAATAGGGAAGATACTTGAAAATATAGTCAGAGATAAAATAGGCTGTAAGGTAAGGTCGATAGAGCTTAATGTTATGCAAAGATGCTCTTCTCATATCAGCTCGAAAACAGATATTGACGAAGCAGAGCTTATCGCCGAGAGAGCGGTCAGCTGTGCCGTAGAGGGCAAAAGCGGTATTGCGATGATTTTCAGGCGTATTTTAAATCATCCCTATACGGTTGTTATAGACAGCGTTAAAGCCTCGGATATCGCTAATAAGGAAAGATTTTTCCCTAAAGAGTGGATAAATAAGGACTGCAATAATGTGCTTGACTGTGCGGTTGATTATTTCCTGCCTCTTATTCACGGCGAACAGATTATAAGAATGAAAAACGGAATGCCTATTCATTTTAAAATAAAGTAAAAAAATCGAGAGTTCTCAAGAAACTCTCGACTTTTTTTAACTTTAATGACTTATTCGATTATCGAAACACCTGTCATTTCTTCGGGCTGTTTAAGTCCCAAAAGCTTGATTATAGTAGGTGAAATATCGCAAAGTCTGCCGCCCTTTCTTAACTTGCAATCCTTTCCGATTACAGCAAAGGGAACAGGATTGGTGGTATGCGCGGTAAACGGCGAACCGTCGGTATCAATCATTCTGTCGGCGTTTCCGTGATCTGCGGTAAGGAGCATAACTCCGCCCATTTTAAGTGTAGAATCAGCTACTCTGCCTACGCAATTATCTACGGTTTCAACAGCTTTTACTGCGGCTTCGAAAATACCCGTATGGCCTACCATATCGCAGTTCGCAAAGTTTAAGATAACAACATTGTATTTTCCGCTTTCTATTGCCTCGCAAACCTTGTCGCAAACCTCATTTGCGCTCATTTCTGGCTGTAAATCGTAAGTTGCAACCTTCGGAGAGTTAACAAGAATTCTGTCCTCGCCGTCAAACTTAACCTCTCTTCCTCCGTTGAAGAAGAAGGTTACATGTGCGTATTTTTCGGTTTCGGCAATTCGAAGCTGAGTCATACCGTTTTTGGAAATAAATTCGCCTAAAGTGTTTTCAAGGCTTTCAGGCTTGAATGCAACCTCAACATTCGGCATTGAAGCGTCATACTGAGTCATGCAGACATAAAATACTTTCTGTCTTCCGCCCTTGCGCTCAAAGCCCGAAAAATCATCGTCAACAAAGGTTCTTGTGATTTCTCTTGCACGGTCGGGACGGAAATTGAAAAATATAACGCTATCTCCGCTCTTAATGCGCTCTGTTCCCGCAACAACGGTGGGTACAACAAATTCGTCGGTAATAAATTTGCCTTCCTCATCCTTGGTTTCGTAGGATTTTTTGACAGCAGCCGCAGCGTCCTCGGTGATAATTCCCTCGCCGTAAACAAGTGCAGCATAAGCTTTTTCAACTCTTGCCCAGCGGTTGTCTCTGTCCATTCCGTAAAATCTGCCCATAACGGTAGCAAGCTTTCCGCAACCCAATTCTTCGCACTTCTTGTTTAATTCTTCTATGAATTCAACAGCCGAAGCAGGGGGAACATCGCGTCCGTCAAGCAGAGCATGGATATAAACTCTTTCAAGGCCGTTAAGCTTTGCAAGCTTAATAAGTCCGAAAAGATGCTCTATATGGCTGTGAACGCCGCCGTTTGAAAGAAGTCCCATAAGATGAAGGGCACTGTCATTCTTCTTGCAGTTGTCAATCGCCTTTAAAAAAGCTTCGTTTTTGAAAAAGTCGCCGTCGGAAATTGACTTGGTTATACGGGTAAGCTCCTGATAAACAATTCTTCCGGCTCCTATATTTGTATGTCCGACCTCGCTGTTGCCCATTTGACCGTCAGGAAGACCGACATCAAGACCCGACGCACCAATCTGAGTTACGGGGCAGTTTTTAAAAATATCGTCAAGACGGGGAGTGTTAGCCGCCTCAATCGCGTTTCCTTTGGCTCCTGGGTTAATTCCGAAGCCGTCCATTATAGTTAAAACTATAGGTTTTTTCATAATCAGCACCTCATTATTTGCTTGCGGCTTTAACGATTATCGAGAAATCCTCTGCTTTAAGCGATGCGCCGCCGATAAGACCGCCGTCAACATTATATTTTGCTACGAGCTCGTCACAGTTTTTGGCGTTCATAGAGCCTCCGTATTGAATTGTTACGGATTCAGCCGCGTCCTCGCCGTAAACCTCTTTTATAGCCTCGCGGACATAGCCGTTGCCCTCGTCAGCCTGCTCGGCAGTTGCGGTAACACCGGTTCCGATAGCCCATACAGGCTCATAAGCAATGACAATGTTTTTAAGCTGTTCTTTAGTGATATTGGTAAGAGTCATTTTTGTCTGGAATTTAAGAAGAGTTTCGGTATAACCGAGCTCACGCTGCTCTAATGTTTCGCCTACGCATACAATTGCTGTAAGTCCTGCATTGACAGCGGCAAGCGCGCGAAGATTGACGGTCTGGTCGGTCTCTCCGAAATACTGTCTTCTTTCGCTGTGGCCTACGACAACATATTTAACTCCGCTTTCAACAAGCATTTTTGCCGAAATCTCGCCGGTATATGCACCGCTTTCTTTAAAATGAACATTTTCTGCTCCGATTTCGATATTTGAGCCCTCAGCGGCTTTAACTGCGGCCGCGATGTCAACATAAGGCACGCAAAGAACAACCTTGCAGTCAGCGTCCTTAACAAGCGGCTTCATTTCGTTGATAAGAGCGGTTGTCTCAGACGGGGTTTTGTTCATTTTCCAGTTGCCGGCAATCACAGTCTTCCGGTACTTTCTGTTCATAGTGATCCTCCAGACTTTTTAATACACTGCTGTGCAGATGCTCGAAAGAGCATCTGCACAATTTGTTTTTTTACTTATCGAGCAGGCATGCCACCCCCGGCAGCTCCTTGCCCTCAAGGAACTCAAGGGATGCGCCGCCGCCGGTGGAAATGTGCGTGATCCGGTCGGCAAAGCCGAGCTGCTCGACTGCCGCCGCGCTGTCGCCGCCGCCGATGATGGTCACGGCGCCGCTCTCGGCA
>DBKZ01000022.1:588-3070 GCA_002297415.1 Ruminococcaceae bacterium UBA737 | reverse complement strand
TACGGTGTTTGTTAATTTCGAGGTCTTGATATCTTTAATTTCGGTAACCTTACTGCCTGCAATGGCTTTCGGGGGATTTGCACGGAGATTTTCGGTAATGCTCTTTATTTTAGCTATACCGCTCTGTCCCTCGCAGGTAAAGCTCTTCTGGGCGCAGTAGTAATATCCGTATTTCTCGTAAATTTCATTTAAAACCTGCTTTAAATTCTTGCCTTTAGCCTTGTAATATGCCGTCATTTCGCAGATGAGCATAGATGCCGTAACAGCGTCCTTATCGCGGACATAGCTTCCCGCAAGATATCCGTAGCTTTCTTCAAAGCCTAAAATATATCTGTCCTGCTCGTTTTTATCGGAAAGAGATGTTAATTGCTCGCCGATAAATTTAAAGCCTGTTAAGGTCTCTCTTAATTCACAGCCGTAATACTCGGCAATCTTTTTTGAAAGTCGGGTTGAAACAATCGTTGAAACGGCAACGGGGTTTTTAGGCATTGTGCCGTTTTGCTTTTTAACCGAAAGCATATAGTTTAAAAGCAAAACTCCGACATCGTTTCCTGAAAACAGCTCAAAGTTGCCGTCAACATTAACCGCAATTCCTACTCTGTCGCAGTCTGGGTCGGTAGCGAGAAGCAAATCGGGGTTTATTTCCTTTGCCATTTCAAGAGCGATTTCAAATACCTGCTTGATTTCTGGATTGGGATACGGGCAGGTCGGGAAATTGCCGTTCGGCATTTCCTGCTCTTTTACAACGGTAACATTTTTAACGCCTATGCGGTTTAAAATATTCCTTACAGGCTTGTTTCCCGTTCCGTTAAGGGGAGAATAAATGAGCTTAAGTCCGGATAAATCCATATCCTTTGAAACTCGGCAATTTTCAACCTCGTCAAGAAACCCGTTTATTACATCGTCGCCGATGTATTCAATAATTCCGCTTTTTAATCCTTCTTCAAAGTCTACCGATTTAGCGCCGTCGAAAATATCGACGCTTTTCATAATATTAAGAACAAAATCCGCCGCCTCGGGGCCTAACTGACAGCCCGTTTCGTCATAAGCCTTATAACCGTTGTATTTTGACGGGTTGTGGCTTGCGGTTACTACAACGCCTGCGTCGCACTTTAAATGTCTTATGGCGAAGGAAAGCATCGGGGTGGGCATAAGCTCCTTGTAGATATATACCTTAACACCGTTTCCCGCAAAAACCTCAGCCGTGGTCTTGGCAAAAAGGTCGGATTTAATTCTGCTGTCGTATGCTATCGCAACGCTCGGATTTTTTGAGTTTTCAAGAACATATTCCGCAAGTCCCTGAGTTGCCTGAGAAACTGTATAAACATTCATTCTGTTAGAGCCTGCTCCGATAACTCCGCGAAGACCGGCGGTGCCGAATTCAAGCTCGGTATAAAACGCGTCGTTTATAGCCTCGCTGTCGTTTTTTATGCTTTCAAGCTCTTTTATAAGGTCGGGGTCTTTAACTGCTTTTTTGCACCAAAGCTCGTATTTTTCCTGTACCATAATTAAATTCCTCCGTTTTTTTATTTATTTTTATTTTATATTCTTTAAAGACTTTTGTCAATAGCTTTAAAAAATGCAGAAAAACAAGTTAATTTCAATGTTTCTCTTGACATTATAGGTTAAATGGTATAAAATAGAAAAAACGAAAAAATATGTTTTATACATTTCGCCAAAGTTCGACAAAATTTTAATTCTTTTTGCATTTTAGGGATGTTATAAATATATTTTTAAGTTCTTAAAATATTACCGGAGATAAGATGGATAATTTTTTCAGTTCCCAAAATTCAATGTCTGATAATGAAATAATCGCCGAAATAAAAGAAGGCGATAGGAATTATCTGAAGGTGCTTATAAACAGATATATGCCCTATATTATCAATGCGGTGAGAAATTATCCGGCTTCGATGCGGGAGGATCTTATTCAGGAGGGAAGTCTTGCGGTGTTTACTGCCGCAAAAACCTTTGACAGCGAAAAATCAACATTTTCAACATTTGTTTTTCTTTGCATAAACCGCGCGGTGGCAACCGCCGCCAAGGCAGGCGAGGCAAAAAAACGAATTCCCGAAAATCTTATCGATTCGATAGAGGATGTTGACATTCTTTCGCCTTTGGACCCTGAAAAAATGCTGATTGAAAGGGAAAATTTCGAAAACCTTAAAAGCAATATAAGGAAAAACTTATCTGAAACGGAATATAGAATTTTAGGGGAGTATTTATCGGGCAAAAGCTACGGTGAAATTGCGGCCGGGCTTAGTATTTCCGAAAAAGCGGTGGACAATGCGCTTTTAAGAGCAAGAAATAAGCTTAAAAAGCTTTAAAGCATTTTCCGCTTTTAAATATATGGCCTTGGTAGCTTAATTAGGAGAGCGTTGTTAATCAAAGATGTCGGTGCGAAACCGTCCGGGCTAATTTTCAAAAAAATGAGAGAGGTACAAAAAATGTTCGAAGACAAGACTTTAGTTTGCAAGGACTGCGG
>DBKZ01000022.1:0-576 GCA_002297415.1 Ruminococcaceae bacterium UBA737 | reverse complement strand
TCACTGCAAGAGAGCAGGAGTTCTATCAGGAAAAGGGCTTTGAAAACGAACCGCAGCGCTGTAAGGCATGCCGCGATAAGCGCAAGAATGCAAACAGAGCGCCGCGTGAAATGCACGAAGCAGTTTGCGATGCGTGCGGCGGTGTGGCAAAGGTTCCTTTCGTTCCCCGTGACGATCGCCCTGTTTATTGCAGCGAATGCTTTGCAAAAATGAAAGAACAGGCTAAAAACGAAGCTGAATAAGCAATTTGACCGCAGTTTAAAACAAACTGCGGTCCTTTTGTTTTCAAAAAATAATACGATTATTCATATTTTAGTAATAATATTATTGTAAAATTTTTTTAAAATCAAATAGGGGGAATACTATGAGCAAGCAAACTATACTTATTGCGGATGACGATACTAATATATGCGAGCTTTTGCGCCTGTATCTTGAAAAGGACGGGTTTAAGACCGTTATTGCGAATAACGGCAGGGAGGCTCTTGATTTCGCCGATAAATTTTCACCGGACCTTATTGTCCTTGATATAATGATGCCTCAGCTTGACGGATGGCAGGTATGCAGAGAAATAAGAAA
>DBKZ01000095.1 GCA_002297415.1 Ruminococcaceae bacterium UBA737 | reverse complement strand
GACTTTTTCGACAGACTGAGAGCAGGGATAATTCCCTGCTCTTATTTTTTATATTTTTATACTTATTCTTTTTTCTCAGCCGTCTGTTCTGTTTTTTCTTCCTGAGGAGCGTCAAGAACATCTCCGGCATGCTCATTACAGCTTTCCGGCAGATTATTTTCTGTATACCAGCCGATATCCTTAGACGGGCAGGCATTTGTTGCAAGAAGTCCGGAAGATGTGCAGTAATATCTCTTATGAACATAAGAGCTGTCGGTAAATTCCTTAGGCTCTAAGCCCTCATGGATTTTGCCCATTACCGCGCCCCACATTCTAAGCGCTATAGTGCTTGTGGAAATTCCCTGCTGTGTATCGTAACCGCACCAGCAGGAAGCTACATAGTAAGGAGTTCCGCCAACAAACCAAAGGTCATTTTGGTCGTTTGTCGTACCTGTCTTAGCATAGAATTTCATATTTTTTATATAGTTCTGCGCGTCCTTACCTGTTCCCTGAGAACCGTAAATAACATTCTGCAAAAGCTTATTCATTATAGTTGCCGTATCCTCTCCGACAGCAACCGTAGGCTTAACCTTCTTTTCAAGAATAACATTATCATACTGGTCGCAGACCTTGGTATAAAATGTAGGCTTATAATAAAGACCCTTATTTCCAAACACCGCAAAAGCCGCCGCGGATTCAAGAGAGGTTATTCCCCCGTTTGTACCGCCCATTCCGAGAGCGGAAAGGCTTGACGCATCGGGACTGTTAAGCGTAGTAATTCCCATTTTCTGAGTAAGAAAATCAAAGCAGACCTGAGGGGTAAGCTTATCAACGATATATACGGGAATTGTATTCATTGACCTTTCAAGAGCAAATTTCACGGTTGTTTTTCCGCTGTAATAATTATACCAGTTTTTAGGCGTCCAGCCCTTTGTATAAGCTGTTGCTTTATCCTCAAGCACTGTGGAATAATTTATAAGTCCGTTTTCAATTGCGGGCGCGTAAGCGGCTATCGGCTTCATTGTAGAACCCGGCTGTCTTATTGCGTCGGTCGCGCGGTTAAGACCCTTAGTACCTAAGTTCACGGTTTTTTTGCCTATTCCGCCCGCAAGACCCACAACATTTCCCTTATAGTCCATAATTGTAAAGGAGCCTTGGAGAGTTTTTCCGTCCTTAGCCTTAAGAGCATAAGACTCATCATTAAATACCGCGTCAATATCAGTCTGAATTTCGGGATTAAGATTTGAATAGACCTTATATCCGCCGTTATAGAACTTTGTTAAAGCCTCTTCCTCGGTTATGCTTAAAGATTCCGCCAAATTCTTTGTAACCTCTCTGATAAGCGCCTCAACATAATATGAATTAACCTCGGATTCGCTTATAGCCTCCTTAGAAGCAACGATTTTAAGCTCTTCCTTTAGTGCGTCCTCATATTCTTTTTCGGTAATATAACCCTGATTTTTCATTTCGCGGAGGACTACCTCGCGCCTTGCCTTGTTATTATCGGGATTATCATCTGGAGAATAAACCGAGGGGCTCTTGGTTATTGAAGCAAGGGTTGCGCATTCAAGAATTGAGAGGTCCTTGGCGCTTTTTCCGAAATAATAATTGGACGCAACCTCTACGCCGTACATTCCGTGTCCTAAAGCTATTGTGTTAAGATAGCATTCCATTATAGTTTCTTTGGAATAAGTGCTTTCAATATATCTTGCGCGCATTATCTCTCTTACCTTACGGCTTGCCGTCTTTTCCCTGTCGCTCATTATATTTTTAACAAGCTGTTGGGTGATAGTCGAGCCGCCGTAGCTTGTATTAGAATGAAGCGCCATATTTAAAAACGCCTTAACTGTTCTTTTCCAGTCAACTCCCGGGTGGGAGAAAAAGCGCTTGTCCTCTATCGCCACAAAAGCGTTTACAAGGTTTTGCGGAATTCCCTCGTATGATTCATCCTCGCTTTCGGCCGACTCCTGATTATAAGGAACCCATATTCGGTTAAACTCGCCGTGCAGTCTCTGATACTCTTTCCAGTTTCCTGAGCTATCTTTAGCGTAAACCGTAGTGGTAAAATTAAGCTTAAGGTCATTAAGATCCTGATCTATTTTACCGTCAACAGTTGCGAAAACATAAGCGACAAAGCCACCTGCAATCAAGCCTACGGAAATAACCATTATAAGAAAAACCGTTATACAAAGCTTTATTATCTGTTTTTTATTTCGCTTTTTAAAAAATCTGTATTTACCGCTTTTTTCCTCTTTTACCTCTTCCTCGGTAGAAAAGCTGTTTAGGTCAAGCGATACTTCTTCGGTATTTTCATTTTCGTTATGCGAACTGTAACTGAAAAAATCCTTTTCCTCGTTCAACTGTGCAACACCTCACATAGAAAAAATTATACCATATATTTTAAATCTTTTCAATATGTATATTTCTTTAAAAGCTTGCCCAAAATATTTACGAAAAACACTAAAGGGCGGATTTTATGCTTAAAAAGAATTATATCTACATTTTTATAACAGCGGTTTTAATCGTCGTTTTCTCACTCACATCATCAATATTGCTCGAAAAAATTGAAAACGGACAAGAAAAAAGATATGTTCTTAAAGAATATAATAATGAAATCGTGCTTTATGAAAATGAAAAAATCATAAAAAAATTCGATGAGGTTTCCGTTTCGGCACTTCCGATAAGAGACAGAAGCAATTTGGAAAACGGAATAAGCGTTAAAAACGAAGCCGAGGCAGAGCTTTTTATAGAAAATTATGACGGCTGAAATAAAACTTCCTCTTGAAAGTGAAGGTTTAATAAAATATAATAGAAGTAAAGATATATTCTAAGGAGAATGCTTTTTGGAAAACAACGCTTCCTCTGCCGGCGTTCGTCTCGGCGGACTTTTCAATACTACCGATATTAAAATTCTTATCTGCTATCTGTTAGCCTCAATTGACGAGCCTATTCCTGCAAATCAACTGGCAAATCTTTTGCATTATGAAGGCATTGCAAACGCATTTGAGGTCAGCGACGCCATAGTAGCTCTTGTTAAATCGGGACAGATAGAGCAATTTGATAAAAAAGACGATTCCTATGTTATAACGGAAATGGGAAGAAACACTGCCGAAACCTTAAAGACCTCTATCTCCTATTCCGTTAAGGACAGAGCCTATGCGGCCTCAATAAAAATGCTTGCAAAATTCAAAAACGCAAAGGACACAAAATTTGAGACAACGCATGAGAACGGGCACATTTATTTGACCTGCTCCATTTTAGATTCGGGAGTTCCTTTTTTCAGCATAAAGCTCCAGCTTACAGACGAGGATCAGGCACACATTATAAAGGAAAAGTTTTTAGAGGATCCTGCCGCCGTTTATTCTTTGCTTATTGAACATATTACTAAATAAAAAATCCTGCACATCTTTAATGTGCAGGATTCAGTCTGTCGAAAAACCC
>DBKZ01000081.1 GCA_002297415.1 Ruminococcaceae bacterium UBA737 | reverse complement strand
CCACCGATAATAAAGGCGACTAGGGTCATTCATCGTCTCATTTATTACATCTGTGAGTTTCGTTGCAAGCGTGATACCCAAGCTGTCCGTATCCTGCCAACCGAGACAGGTCGTTAAATCGCCCTGCGGGTCTGCGTCAATGAGCAATACTTTCTTTCCCTGCATAGCAAGACCGACTCCGAGATTTACCGTAGTGGTTGTCTTTCCAACTCCGCCTTTTTGATTGCATATAGCAATCGTTTTGCAGTTCGACACTTTGTGCATCCTCCTTTCGTAGTATTCATAGCCATCGCAGTATGGCTATGTACTTGACCGGCTCATTTCCTAACCGGTCAGGCAATATTTGTTCTCAACACCCCTTGCCGAGCAAACGCTCATGGGAAGTCACTAAGGAACAGACAGCTCATCTGTATCATAGGAATTTCACCTCTGCCGGGTTCTCCGCCAGCTCCGTAGAGAAGTATCATTATCATTCTGACTGTCATCGCCGTAACAGGGGCAACCTGTTACTTATACCGGGAGTTCTCGCTGTCCTGCAAGGCAGAAGTCAAGGCGTACCCGATAAGGTGGCTAAATTCATCAGAAATAAAGTCTTAGTGACCTGTGTATTCAGTTTTCAAAGTACAAGTGAAAGGCTTCCGTTTTCTTGGTTCGGAATTAACCCCTTCACTTGTTTGAAATGGGAGAGCGTTTTTGGGGGGTGTTTTTTCAAAATTTCTTGAATATTTTTTTGAACGCAAAAAAAGCCGCCTATTCTCCTCAAATTAGAGGTCAATAGACGGCTGATAGAAATGTTCATAATTTAGATGTTTATTTTGTTCTTAATAAATGGTAAAGTCCTGTTCAAGAGCTTTCATCAAGCAAATTCTTTCACATTTATATATATTTGATTTTGAGCTTTCTTATTTTGGCAGAAAGCACTTTGCAAAGAACATCGTCAACTCCATCGGTGTATCTACCTTGTGCAATTAGGTTGTTCTTCAAGCGAACAAGGGACTGAATAGTCTGTCTGTATTCATCATCGCAAAGATATAAATGATATTTCTGTTCTTTCAAAGCAACCACCTCCTGTACTGCAATTATATAACAGGAAATGGTATAGGTGTAGTTTGCGAATAATCCTCCATTATTGAAAAATGAACGAATTAACAGGGTAACGACCGCCTTGTCCATTAGCAGGATTTTTGGCTCGATTTTTTCCGCCATTAGCAGAGAGGGCAATTTCATTAGCAAGACAGTGATTTTTTTGCTAATTTTTATTAGCAAGCCGTCCACCTGAAAGGCGGACGACATTAGTCCTAAATTCCATTAGCAGACGGAGAATTTGCTAATGAAAATTTGTGATTTTTTCGTTTTTGCTGTTTCTTCGTAAAAATGAAAAAACGCCGGAAACCCTTGATTTTACTGGGTTTTCCGGCGGAGTTTTTGGCGTTCCCGAGGTGATTCGAACACCCGACCTACCGCTTAGGAGGCGGTCGCTCTATCCAGCTGAGCTACGGAAACATCTTTAAAATCTATTCAATTATGGACTTAAACTAACTCATTGTCAATCACTTTTGCTCCAAAGGCGGTCGTTGTAACTGATTCTTAGGAGGCGGCCGCTCTATCCAACTGAGCTACGGAAACATAATAATTTGCAAAGTCAATTTTACCGCAAATCGGGCGCAAAGTCAATAACAACTTGTAATCTTAAAAGAAATTTGGTATAATAACCTTACCTTTATTAAGACAGGAGGCGGAATAAGCTATAAAAAATTTTTTAATTAAGCTTAAAAACACCTTTTTAAGCAAAGAATTTTTAGAGTTTTGCGGACTCGGCATTATAAATACATTTAACGACAGCCTTTTTTCCTCTCTTGCAAGTCTTGTGGTTCATAAAAATCTTGCGACGCTAATCGGTTATATGATAGGGCTATCCATTGCCTTTTTCCTGACCTGTAAAATAATTTTCAAGCATAAGCCGACATTTAAAAGATATTATCGGTTTATTCTTTCCTATATTCCGAATTTCATAATTTATTATCTTGTAACATTTTTAACGATAAATGTTTTAAAATTAAATCAGTTCTGGGGAACGGCGTTTGCCGCCATGGCAGGGGGACCGATAACCTTTGTTATTATTAAAATTTATGCTTTCGGCAGAAAAAAGGAAATCGAGCAGATTGACGAAAGCCTTACTAAAGCAGAAAACGAATTGGAGTAAATAATCGGCAGGGGCAGTAAAGCAAAAGCTTTACTGCCCGTGTGTTTTTATCTCAGTTTCCGCATTCAATGCTTATTTTATTGAATATATCGAGAATATTTTCGATTTTAATTTCCTTTTTATCCTCTCCCGATTTATCCATGACAATTCCGCCCTTATCCATCATAACAAGACGGCTGCCGTAATTTACCGCGTGCCTGAGATTATGGGTTACCATAACCGCGGTCATGGAGTGCTTTTTAATCATTTCATCAGTAAGCTCCATTATCCGCTCTGAGGATTTGGGGTCTAATGCGGCGGTATGCTCGTCTAAAATCAAGAGCTTTACATCGGTCATACAGGCGATTACCAATGCAATTGCCTGCCTCTGTCCGCCCGATAATAGTCCGACCTTGGAATTCATTCTGTCCTCAAGTCCCATATTGCACTGGGAAAGCAGCTCCTTATAATAAGGAATTCGCTTTTTGTTTATTGCGCCCGTAAGAGAAAACGGCTTATTTTTATTGTCGGCAAGGGCGAAATTTTCAAGCACGGTAAGCTCGGAGCAGGTGCCTATTTTTGGGTCCTGAAAAACTCTTCCTATCTGCCTTGCCCTTTTATATTCGGCAAGCCTTGTTATATCCTTGCCCTCAAATATGATTTTCCCGCCGTCAGGCATTAAAGTTCCGCAGATAAGGTTTAAAAGGGTGGTCTTTCCCGAGCCGTTAGAGCCGACTATCGAAACAAATTCGCCTTTTTTAACGCTGAAGTTAAAATCTGAAAAAAGAGGCATTTCGTCGACAGTTCCCTTATTGAATGAAACATTGATATTGCTAAGCTCAAGCATTTATGCCGCCTCCTTTTTAACCTTGTTTCCGAGCACTAAAGCAAGAGTGAATATAACCGCCATTATAAGCTTGTTATAAGAGCTCGGAACGCCGAGCTTCTGAGCGGCTGTAAGGCACGCCTGATAAAGAATTGCTCCGAAAATAACCTTTGTCGTAGGCTTTAAGAATTTAACATTTCTAAAAAGCGAAAGTCCTATTATCAGCGAAGCAAGACCGATAACAATTGTTCCTATTCCCATGCTTTGATTAGAGCCTGCGCTGATGTGGGTGTATAACGCGCCTGCGACGGCGGCATAGCCGTTTCCGATTGCAAGACCGATAATTCGGCTGTTTCCGGGGTCAACGCCGAGCATTTTAACAAAATTTCCGTTGCTTCCCGCGGCGCGGAGAAGCAGTCCGTTTTTGCTTTTAAAATATAAATCAAGCGCAAATTTGAGTACCAGTGCCACAACTAAGAAAATTATAAGGTCTCTTACGGGAATGTTTTCAATCTTCGGAGGAATAGCGTCGCCGAAAAATGCGTCATGCAGGGTTTTGACCCGTCTTCCGAATGAAATTGAGGTGCTTGAATCCCGACCGGCAAAATCGCCGTACATACCACCGGTTGTCGCTATTATATTTATGGAAAGAAGCGCCGTTGAAACGAGAATTCCCGAAAGCAAGGGGCGGATTTTAAGCTTAACATTTAAAAAGCCCGTTATAGCACCAAAGAAAGAGCCTGCCAAAAATGCACAAATAAGTCCTATCCATACATTATAGCCACGAACGGCAAACAGGCTGAAGGTTACCGCACCCGTCACAAAGGTTCCCTCGACCGTAAGGTCGGGGAAATCAAGAACGGAATAAGATACATAATAGCCCATTGCTATAAGCGAGAATACAAGTCCCGTTTCGAGGAAAACCTCAAATGTACTCAGAAGATTAAACATTTAATAACTACCTCTTATTTATTGGTTGTAACGGTCTGTGCGGAAGCGTATTTTTCGGGCATTGTCATATTAAGCTTTGACAAAACGTCGGTGTTAACAATCGGGGTTGCTTCACTTATGGTTCTGACTGCCATTTCGGAGGCATCGGCTCCGCGCAGAACATCTACGCCCATCAGACCGGTTACCTTTCCGAGCGCCTTGTAATCAATAGACATTGAAGCAAGACAGCCGTTTTTAACCTGCTCTTCCTCTGAGCCGTAAACCGGAATATTATTCTTCTCGGCTGCCGAAAGAACTACGGAAAGATTGTTTACTACATTGTTATCGGTGAAGTTGTTTATACAGTCAACCTTTGAGGCAAGATCCTCTGCGGCGGCAGGAACATCTGACGCGCCCTGAACGGCTTTGTCAACAACGGTAAGACCGCGTTTGCCGCAGATGTCCTTGAATTTCTTAAGATTTGAAATCGAGTTGTCCTCGGAAGAGGTGTAAAGAATGCCTATTTTCTTAGCCTCGGGCTGCATTGACTGAATTAAATCGACTTGTGCTTCAAGGTCAAGAACATCGCTTGTACCGGTGCAATCCTCATCCGGCTCTTCCATACTTTCAACAAGCTCGCTCGCAACAGGGTCGTTTACCGCACAGAAGATAACGGGAATATCGGTATCGTCCGTAGCGGCATAGGCGGCTTTTGCCGCGGGAGTCGCGATAGCAAAAATCACATCGCATTTTGAAGCGACCATATTTTTAGCAAAGTTAACGCAATCGGAATCAGCCGAATTGCTTGAGCCTATCTGATAATCGGCGGTGTATTTAATTCCCGATTCATCAAGCGCCTCAACGATACCCTTATAGCAGTTATCAAGCGAGGGGTGGCTCATATACTGAATTATTCCGACCTTATATTCCGATTTATCGGATGCAGCTTTATTTTCCGATTTACCGCATGCGGCAAAGGAAAGGCAAAGGACCAAAGAAAGTAATATAGCTGATAATTTTTTCATTTTTAATTTCTCCTTAAAATAAAATTTTTCTTAAATTAGATTGTGTTTAAAGTTGATTTAAACTTCGCCATCGTTTCTTTAAAATCTTCATATTTAAAACCTCACAAAAAAATAAAAAGTCTTATCCCTTATAAAAGGGACAAGACTTTGAAAAATCAAATATCCTGCGGTACCACCCAAATTGATGAAATCATCCGCTCATTCCGTACTGACATACGGTAAACACTTTAACGGGTGTTACCCGTCGACTGCTACTCGCTTTTAAAAGCTTTCGGTCGCCCTCATAAGTCCATTCACCAAAGCTTACGCTGCTGCCATCACACCGCCGGCAACTCTCTTTGAGCTTAAAATCTCAGGCTACTTACTCTTAATCATAGGTTTTTCATTTGTTGCAAGTATATTAACACACATTAAATTTTTTGTCAAGTATTTTTTAAAAATTTTTTTGTTGAAATATTTTTTAAAACAATTTATAATGCTTTTCGGGTGAATTTTATGTCTAAACAAAATCTCGGTATGCTTGCCGCATGTCTTTCTAATATTATATTCGGCTTCAGCTTTATATTTTCAAAAAAAGCTCTCGCGGTTTCAAATCCGCTTGTAATACTTGCCGTCAGGTTTACGGTTTCTTTCCTTTTTATGCTTCTGCTTATTCTTTTTAAAGCCGTCAAAGTAAGCTTTAAGGGCAAAAATATCAAGGGGCTTATTATGATGAGTGCCGCTCAGCCGCTTTTATATTTTATTTTGGAGCTTTACGGAATAAAATACACTTCCTCTGCGCTTTCGGGAATAATAATTTCCCTTGTTCCTGTAGGAGTTATTATTTTAAGCCTTTTATTTTTAAAGGAAAAGCCCGATTTGATTCAGATTATATGCACCGTTCTTTCGGTTTCATGCGTTGCGGCGGTAAGCGCAATGTCTGAGTGCGGCGGAAAAAACACCGCTTTCGGCGTAATTCTTGGGTTCTTGGCGGTTATGAGCGCCGCGGCTTTCAATATTTTAAGCCGAAAGGAATCGGAAAGCTTTTCTCCCTTTGAGCGGACGGTTTTTATGTTCGGAGTAGGAAGCATTGGCTATAATTTAATCGCCTTTATAAATTTAAAAGGCGAGTTTTTCTCTCAGGTCGCAAAAAGCTTTTCGTCCTCCGATTTTATAATTTCGGTAATTTATCTGTCTCTCATTTCTTCCGTCGGCGCGTTTATGCTCTTTAATTTCGCGACCTCAAATATCAGCGCGGTCAGAAGCGCCTCGTTTTCTAATATTATAACCGTCGTAAGTATTCTTGCGGGGATTTTTATAATGCACGAAAAGCTTAACGCGGTGCAATTATTGCTTTGTATTCCTATAATTCTCGGCGTTTGGGGAGTAAATGCGGGAATAAAAATCAAAAAGCGTGGTTAAAATTTTGTGCACTTTCTGAATTCATTCGGAGTTAATCCGACATTTGATTTAAACTGCCTTATAAAATGAGTGGTATTTTCATATCCCAAATCTGCTGCAATTTCGGTGATTTTAAGGTCACCGTTTTGCAGCAGATTTTTTGCGCTGTGGATTTTAGCTTTTATTATGTCGGCATGGGGAGATATGCCGAACATTTTTTTATATAAAACATAAAATCTCGGCTCGCTTAAATTGACCGACCTCGCCATGTCCGCAACCGATACCGCCGAATTAAGATTTGAAAGCATTTCTCCTCTGAGAAATCTGAAGCTGTCCTTAACCTCTTTTTCTATCTTAGGCTCTTCTGAGGTTGATACGCTCCTGTCAAGCCTTATGAACAGCTCCGTTGCCAAAGCGCTTGCCAGAAGCTCGCTGTTACTTCCGCCCGAAAACAGCTCTAATTCCATCAGCGAGCAAAGCTTTGTTATGAATCCGTAATCTTTCGGATAAAATACCCTGTTCATACAAAAGCTTTTAAAATCTATATTGTCAAGGTCACCGTCAAAATGAAACCAATCATGCAAAAGCGGACCGACCGACTTGAAATACTGCGGTGTTTTCGGATCGTAAAGTATAACGGCATGCGGAAAGGTCTTTAATACTCTTCCGCTTTCAATAAATTCGACGCTGTTGTAAAAATGAAGAAAGGTATAATTTTTAAAGCCGTTGTCTCTTTTTATAATAAACCCGTCCGCTTCGGGATAAGCATGTCTTACGGAAGTCACTTTTATCATTGTATCACCCGATGTAATTATATATTTTACAATAGAAAATGTCAACTTTTTAAATAGGATTTGCTATTTAAAAATTATTCCCTTTGGTTTATATTAAAACTAAAGGAGACTGATAAAATGATTTACAGAACGGAACACCCCAAGCCTCAGTTTATGAGGGAAAACTGGACTAATTTAAACGGCGAATGGCAGTTTGAAATTGACGGCGGAAAAAGCGGAAAGGAAAGAGAGCTTTTCAAAGAGGACACAGAATTTTCGAAAAAAATAAATGTGCCCTTTTGTCCTGAAAGCAAGCTTTCGGGAATAGAAAATGTCGATTTTATGAGCTCTGTTTGGTATAAAAGGAGCTTTAATATAACCGAGGAGCAGTTAAAGGAGAGGGTAATTCTCCATTTCGGCGCAGTGGATTATTTCGCGACAGCGTATATAAACGGAACCGAATGCGGAACGCATAAGGGCGGTTATACCTCATTTAGCTTTGATATAACCGAGCATTTAAGAGCGGGCGAAAATATTCTTATATTAAACGCTGAGGACGATACGAGAAGCCGGCTTATCCCGTCCGGAAAGCAGTGCGCAAAATATCATTCCTGCGGCTGCGATTATACAAGGACAACGGGAATCTGGCAGACGGTCTGGCTCGAATTTGTTCCGAAATCATATATAAAAAGCGCAAAATACATAACCGACTCAGAAAACGGCCTTCTCGTAATCGAAGCGGAGCTGATAGGCAAAGGAATATTTAAAGCGGAAGCATTTTATGAGGGCAGAAAGGTCGGCGAGGCGGAGGAGACCGTAAACGGCAGTCACGCCGTGCTGTCACTTAATCTTAGCGAAAAGCACCTTTGGGAAATAGGAAACGGCAGGCTTTACGATTTAAAGCTTACCTTTAACGAGGACGAGGTTACAAGCTATTTCGGCCTAAGGAAAATAACATTAGACGGCAACAGATTTTTAATAAACGGCAAATCGGTATTTCAGCGCTTAGTTCTCGATCAGGGCTTTTATCCCGACGGGATTTATACCGCTCCGTCCGATGAGGAGCTTATAAACGATATCAAGCGGTCATTAGCTTTAGGCTTTAACGGCGCGAGGCTTCACGAAAAGGTTTTTGAAGAAAGATTTTTATATCACTGCGACCGCCTCGGCTATATTGTCTGGGGAGAGTATCCGAACTGGGGGCTTGACCATTCTTATGCGGACAGCATTTACGGAATTCTTCCCGAATGGATTGAAGAGGTTAAACGCGATTTCAACCACCCCGCGATAATCGGCTGGTGTCCGTTCAACGAAACTTGGGATTTAAACGGCAGAAAGCAATTTGATGAGCTTTTAAGCACTGTATATAAGGTGACAAAAGCGCTCGACTGTACCAGACCCTGTATTGATACGAGCGGAAATTTCCATGTTATGACCGATATTTACGATCTTCACGACTACGAGCAAAACCCCGAGGAATTCAAAAAGCATTATGAGCCGCTCGGAAAAGATAATAAATTTGAATTTTATTCTGCTTTTGATTTCAGACAGTCTTATGACGGCAAAATGCCGTTTTTCGTAAGCGAGTACGGCGGAATAGGCTGGAATTTCGGAAATTCAGGCTGGGGCTACGGAAACGCTCCGAAAACCGAAGAAGAATTTCTTATAAGGCTTGAAGGGCTTACCTCGGCGCTTTTAGACAATAAAAATATGTTCGGCTTTTGCTATACTCAGCTTACGGATGTTGAGCAGGAAAAAAACGGACTTTATACCTACGATAGGGTTTTAAAATTCCCTGCCGGTAAAATTCACGCAATCTTTTCTAAGAAAGCGGCAATAGAAGACTAGTGTGACAGGTTCGAGTAAACTAAAACTCCGCCCGACAACTCTGTCGGGCGGAAAATAATTTAAAAATAAAACTTGACATATTTAAAAAATGCGGTATAATATTCTTGTTCTCAAAAAATATTGGGGAATTGTGTAACGG
>DBKZ01000051.1:437-9850 GCA_002297415.1 Ruminococcaceae bacterium UBA737 | reverse complement strand
TTCCCCTGTTAGGGGAAATGTCTGCGACAGCAGACAAAAGGGTCCCCGTCTTCCGGAGGAAAAAGTGTCAAGGCGAAGCCCTTGACGAAAGGGTTTGGTTATTTCCGTGCCGACAGGCACACAATTAAATAAGAAAAAAGCAGTGAGAAATAAATCTCACTGCTTTTTGTTTCTGTCTTTTGGAACGACCTTTGTTTTTGTTCCGTCCGGCTCTACAAAATAAAGGTTTTCAAGCTGGCTTACAAGACTTCTTTTATAAGCCTCGATATATTCTTTTCTTAAAACCGCCTGCTCTGCCTTTTCCTCCTCGGAAAGACCCTCGGATTTTTGCTTTTTTGCAAGCTCGTTAATTCTGTCGATTTTTTTCTGTTCCATATTTTATATCTCGTTTCTTCCCTCAAGCGCGCGCGCTAAGGTATATTCGTCCGCATATTCAAGGTCGGCGCCGACGGGTATTCCGTAAGCTAAGCGCGATACCTTTATTCCGAGCGGCTTTACAAGCTTTGAAATGTAGCCCGAGGTTGCCTCGCCCTCAACGGTGGGGTTTGTCGCCATTATAATTTCCTTTATTTCACCCGATGAAAGACGGGCGATGAGCTCTTTTATTTTAAGCTTGTCGGGACCTATGTTGTCAAGCGGCGATATAACGCCGTGCAGAACATGGTAAAGCCCGTTATATTCCCTCGTCCGCTCAAAGGCGGCAACATCTCTCGGGTCCTCGACTACGCAAACGGTAGACCTGTCGCGCTTTTCGCTTGAACAGATATGGCAGACCTCTTTATCGGTGAAATTCTGACAAACACTGCAAAATCTTATTTTTTCTTTTGCGTTTATAAGCGCGTCGGCAAACTGCTTTGCTCTTTCCTGCGGCTGTTCGATAATCGAATATGCAAGCCGCCTCGCAGTTTTTCTGCCGATTCCCGGAAGCCTTGCAAACTGATTTGGAAGCTCCTCTAAAGGAACAACATTACCGTTCATCAGAACATCCCCGGAATATTAAGTCCGCCGGTGATTGCTCCCATTTCGGATTCCGCGGTGCTTATTGCGTTGTTTATAGCCTCGTTTACTGCTACTGTTATAAGATCCTCAAGCATTTCGGTGTCCTCGGGGTCGATGGCGCTCTGGTCGATTTTAATGGATTTAATAAGATGCTTTCCGTCAACGGTTACGCTGACAATCCCGCCGCCCGAGGTTGCGGAATATTCCCTTGTTTCAAGGTCCGACTGAAGATTAGCCATATCCTCCTGCATTTTCTGCGCGGTCTTAAGCATCTGATTCATATTTCCGGCGCCGCCGGAATTCGGAAGTCTTACTTTCATTTGTTTTTTCTCCTGATTAAATATTTATTTATTTTTAAGCTCTTCAAGCTTTTTTTGAAGCTCTAAAATAGGGTCGGAAGAATTTTTTGCCTGCTCTGCCTTTTTATAGGGGCCGAGCTTAAAGGTTTTTCCGAATACCTCCTTTGCGGCACTCCTTATCGAATTTCTGTAAGCGGCGTTCTGCCCGTTTACAAGCGCTCTGAACTGGCTGTTGTCGGTATCTATAAGAAGATATTCTCCGCTTATATATCCCTTTGAATTTTCAAGCACGCCTGCGATAAGCGGACAGGTTTTTCTTAAAATCATTAAAACATCAGCCCATCGCGGCTCGCCTTCTGCTTCGCCTGTATCGGAAAAATCCTGCGGTTGAGGCTCTGATGATAGAATTTCGTCGGCATAATTGTTTAAAACCGGCTTTTCTTCATTTTTTATAGGCTGTTTTTCTTCTGAAATATCGGGTAACTCGGCAGGAGCCGTAATGCCCTTTTCGAGCCTTGCAATTCTCAGCTCCAAAGCGCTCAAATCCAAAAATGCCTTAGGGTTGCATAGCTTTATTATAACCATTTCCATTTCGCATCTGCGGTTTCCCGTCTGCATTAAGGCGGAGGACGCCTGCAAAATATCGAGAATGGAAATAAGCTCCTTTAAATCAAACTTTTCCGCCTGCTCTTCAAGCATTCCGAGCGTTTTTGATGAGCATATAATCGGCTTTTTTTCGTCCTTTACAGCCTTGCATATCATAAGATTTCTGAAATGCTCGGTAAGCTCGGATAAAAGCCTTAACATATCGACAGAGGAGTTGTGAAGCTCGTCGATAAGAATAAGTGCGTTTTGCGTGTCGGCTTTCCTTATAAGATCCGTAAGCTTTATAAGATAATCGTTTCCTGCCATTGAGCATACCTCGGAAACGGTTTCCTCGGTTATATCGTTACTGCTTGACGCGCAAAGGTCAAGCAGGGAAACGGCGTCTCTCATTCCGCCGTCTGCCGCGCCTGCTATCAGAACAGCCGCCTCTTCGGAAAGATTTATATTTTCGCATTTAGCGATATATAAAAGCCTTTCGCATATCTTTTCGGGGTCAATTCTTTTAAAATCAAATCTCTGGCATCTTGAAAGAATTGTTGCGGGAAGCTTATGTACCTCGGTTGTCGCAAGTATGAAAACAACATGCTCGGGCGGCTCTTCAAGCGTTTTTAAAAGCGCATTGAACGCGCCCTGAGAAAGCATGTGAACCTCGTCTATGATATAAACGCGGTATTTAGCCGCAGCCGGAGCGAAATTCACCTGCTCGCGAAGCTCTCTTATGGAGTCGACGCCGTTATTCGAAGCCGCGTCAATCTCGCAAATATCCGTGACCTCGGATTCATCAATAAGTCTGCACATTTCGCAGCTGTTGCAGGGGTCTCCGCCGACAGGCGACAGGCAGTTTACCGCTTTTGCGAGAATTTTTGCACAGCTTGTCTTTCCGGTGCCTCTTGTGCCCGTAAAAAGATAAGCATGCACTATTTTATTTTGTGCAAGCTCATTTTTTAAGGTCTTGGTAATATGATCCTGACCTACAACCTCGCTGAAGGTCTGAGGACGGTATTTCCTGTAAAGAGCCTTGTAAGCCATAATCCACCCTTTTCCTGCAAGAATTGCGTGTTAAACCGTACGAATGAACCGATTGACTGCGGCGCACGGGGGAAGCGCTTAATGCTGCTCGGTTCCCCGCCTGACATGGTTCACGGTCCTCCGTCGCACAGGACCCGCCCATTCGCACGGTTTAACACGCAATTTCTTAATTTCAATATTTTGTAATATACATTATAATATAAAATCGCCGTATTCGCAATAGTAAAATTTAAAATATTATAAATTGTTGAAAAAAGTTAATAGTTTTGATATAATTGATTGGTATAATATATTAAAAGAATTTAGAAAGGTGTGATTGTATGGAGGGTCTGTCGGTAAATGAGCTTTTTTCCCTTGAAAACACCATAGCATGTGAGCTTTTTAAAGGTAAAAAATATCCCTTTGAGGTTTTGCCCGAAATAAGCGGATTTATAAAAGAGCTTTCCAAAAAGCTTGATAAAGAAATTTTCGAGGAAATAAAGCCCGATGTTTTTGCGGCAAAAAGCGCCGTAATCGCTCCGACCGCTTCTATAACCGGTCCCTGCATAATTGATGAGGGCGCCGAAATCCGCCACTGCGCATTTATCAGAGGAAATGCAATCGTCGGCAAGAACTGCGTAGTCGGAAATTCAACAGAGCTTAAAAATGTCGTTCTTTTCGACAGGGTTCAGGTTCCGCATTATAATTATGTCGGAGATTCCGTTCTCGGATACCGCTCTCACATGGGAGCAGGCTCTATAACCTCAAATGTCAAGTCCGATAAAACCTTGGTTACGGTCAGAACTCAGCAAGGCAGAATCGAAACAGGACTTAAAAAGTTCGGTGCGATTTTGGGAGACTGCGTTGAGGTAGGCTGTCAGAGCGTTTTAAATCCGGGGACTGTTATAGGGAAAAATACAAATATATATCCATTATCCTCGGTAAGGGGATATGTTCCGTCAAACAGCATATATAAAACGGGCGGAGTTATAACGGAGAAATACTGATGAGTGAGCTTTGGGATGTTTATGATTCTTCGGGGAACCCTACGGGGAAAACGAGTTTCAGATTAAAAAGCGCTCTTAAAGCCGGCGAGTACCATTTGGTTGTCCATATCTGGATTGTTTCCGAAAGAGGGAATTTCCTTATCCAGCGCCGTTCGGACAGCAAAAAGCTTATGCCGGGGGAATGGGCGGCAACAGGCGGTGCGGTGATTTCGGGCGAGGACTCTTTTACCGCCGCCAAAAGAGAGCTTTTCGAAGAGCTCGGAATAAAAGCTGAAAAGGATAATCTTAAAAAGGTATTAAGGCTTAAAAGAAGAAATTCGTTTATAGATGTTTATGTCACCGTAAGCGATAAGTCGGCAAAGGAGCTTGTGCTTCAAAAAAGCGAGGTTGCCTCTGCTAAATGGGTTGATAAAAAAACACTTTGCGAAATGATCGAAAGCAGGAAATTCCATAACTACGGAAAGGATTATTTCGATAAGGTTTTTGAAAAAACGGACGAATTCAGGAGGATTTTGGTTTGAACTCAGAGAAGAAAACATGCGTTGTCTGCCATTCTTATCTGTTTGACGACGACGATGTGGTTTACTGTCCCGTCTGCGGCGCTCCCCACCATAGGGACTGCTATAACGCAATAGGTAAGTGCGGGCTTGAAGCGTTGCACGGCACCGATAAGCAGTACGATAAAATCAAGGCAGAAACGCCGCCCGAAAGCAAGCTTGAAAACAAGGCGGAAAGCAATCCCATAATGCAGACAAAATGTCAGATCTGCGGTGAAAGCTATGATATGAAAGAGCCTGTCTGCCCTAACTGCGGCGCTCCGAATTACAGAATAATCAGCGGCTTTTCTCCTTTTGACGCACTCGGAGGAGTGCCTAAGGATATAGACTTAGGAGAAGGCGTCACCGCCGACGAAGCCAAAAGATTTGTTATGGCGAATTCGCAGAGATATATTCCGAAATTCGCCGCAATGTCTATGGGAAAAAAGCTTTCATGGAATTGGTTTGCCTTTCTTTTTCCGAGCGGATTTCTTCTTTCGAGAAAAATGTATTTAAAGGGCACGGCTGTAGGCCTCGTTTCGGTGATATTAAGAGTTTTCGAAGAGCTTTTGGGACTTGCCGTATATAATGCGGGCGGGGTTGACGCTTATTCGTATCAGTCTGTGTATTCGGTTCTCGGAGCGGTCGATAAAAAAATTCTGATTTTCGGAATTATCGCTTTTTTTCTCGACTTTGTTTTAAGAATCGTTTTAGGGCTTATAGGAGACAGGATTTATAAAAATCATGCGGTGTCAAAAGTTGCGGAGATTAAAAAGAATTCCTCGGATATTGAAGAGGATATGAACCGCAAGGGCGGCATAAATTTCTTTACAATGCTTATAGGAATTTTCGGCATAAATTTGATTTCAAATTTACTTGCCGCAATGCTGTGATTTTTCGGAGGTTTTTAAAAAATGAGTAAAATTTGCCCTTTTTGTAAAACGGTCAATGAGGATGAATATGTCTATTGCAAGAACTGCGGAAATCCGCTTGAAAGCAGAGAAAATCCGCAGGATGCAAATGTGAATTACACTACCTTTCGAAGCTTTGAAAACGAAAATACTCTGCCCGTTATCGACGGTGTTCCCACAGAGGATATAGCCGCATTTGTCGGAGTTAAGGCGCCCGTATTTTTAAGAAAATTCGTAAAAAGCGAGATTGTAGGGTCTAAAACCGATTGGAACTGGCCTGTTGCGGTGCTTTCGTTCTTTATGGGTCCGTGCGGAGCGGCGCTCTGGTTTTTATACAGGAAAATGTATAAAATAGGCTTGCTTTTGCTGGTTTTGGGACTTCCGATTTTATTCGGACCTACCGTTGTCAATTATTATTCGGGAAATTTAAGCAGCTTTTTGGTTGAGACCGCCTCTTCAAATATCAGCGCAGGGGTAAATTCCTTACTGCTGTTTACTTTTCAGGGAATTAAGCTTCTTTCGGCTATAGTTTTAAGCCTTTTTGCCGACAGCTGGTATAAAAGCTTTACGGTTAAAAAAATAAAGGTTTTCCATGCCTCTGCGGACGCAAGGTATTACCGCTTCGGGTTAAGCGCCATAGGCGGAACCTCTGGCGGAGCGTTGGCGCTCGGAATAATTTTTATTTTCGCGGTAAGCTTTTTTCTTAGCTTCTTGTTTTTATCTGTAAAATTACCGGTGCTGTAAAATGAGATACAGCGTTGTTTTTCTTGATCTTGATAATACAATTCTCGATTTCAGCATGGCTGAAAAAAAGGCGATAACGAAGCTTTTAGAGAACAATAATGTTAAGGCTGACGGCGATACGGTAAGCCTTTATTCCGAAATAAACGACGGCTACTGGAAAAGCTTTGAGCGCGGCGAGATAAAAAAAGAAGAAATTTTCGCAGGCAGATTTAAAAGCTTTGTAGGTGCTCTTAATTTAAGTCTTGACCCTAATAAGCTGTCGGAGGAGTATTTTAAACTCCTTTCCTTCGGCAACGATGTAATTGACGGGGCTGAAAGTTTTCTTTCATTTTTAAAAAGCAAAAATGTCACCGTTTGTATTACGACAAACGGGGTTGCGGAAACGCAGTACAAAAGAATAGAAAACTGCGGACTTAAAGAATATTTCGATTATGTTTTCGTTTCGGAAACCGCAGGCAGTCAGAAGCCCGAAAAGGCGTATTTCGATTATGTGTTTAAAAATATTCCGCCGGTTGATAAATCGGCAGTTTTGGTTATCGGCGATTCCGAGTCCTCGGATATCGCAGGCGGAATAAATTCGGGGCTTGATACCTGCCTTTTTGACCCTTATTATAAATCGGAAAAGACAAGGGCGAAATATACCGTTCATTCGCTCGGCGAAATAAATAAGTACATAGAGGGAATTTAAATGGGCTTTAAAAGTGATATTGAGATAGCGCAGGAATGCAAAATGCTCCCAATTTCTGAGGTTGCAAAAAGTGCGGGCTTTTGTGAGGACGATATCGAGCTTTACGGAAAGTATAAAGCAAAAATAAACCCAAATCTTTATAAAAATAACGATAGAAAAAACGGAAAGCTTGTTCTTGTAACCGCAATCACACCCACTCCTGCGGGAGAGGGGAAGACTACTACAACGGTAGGTCTTGCAGACGGGCTTAAAAAGATAGGCAAAAGCGTTATCGCGGCTTTAAGAGAGCCTTCCTTAGGCCCTGTTTTCGGCATAAAGGGCGGAGCGGCAGGCGGCGGATATGCGCAGGTTGTTCCTATGGAGGATATAAATCTTCATTTTACAGGAGATTTCCATGCAATAGGCGCCGCGAATAATCTTCTTGCCGCAATGCTTGACAATCATATAAAGCAGGGCAACGAGCTGAATATTGATGTAAGGCAGATTACATGGAAGCGCTGCGTCGATATGAACGACAGGCAGTTAAGATTTATTGTGGACGGTCTGGGCGGTACGAATAACGGCACTCCGAGGGAGGACGGCTTTGATATCACCGTTGCGAGCGAAATAATGGCGGTGCTTTGTCTTTGCGGGGACATTTCCGACCTTAAAAAGAGACTGTCAAAAATCATAGTAGCTTATGATTTTGACGGCAAGCCCGTAACCTGCGGCGATTTAAAGGCACAGGGCGCTATGGCGGCGCTTTTAAAGGACGCGATAAAGCCTAATCTTGTTCAGACCCTTTACGGCACGCCTGCAATTGTTCACGGCGGACCTTTTGCTAATATCGCACACGGCTGCAATTCCGTAATAGCGACTAAAACGGCGCTTAAATATGCCGATTTCGCCGTCACCGAGGCAGGCTTCGGAGCGGACCTCGGAGCCGAAAAATTTTTAGATATAAAATGCAGAATATCGGGATTAAGGCCCGACGCGGTGGTTGTGGTGGCAACTGTTAGAGCGCTTAAAATGCACGGCGGACTTAAAAAAGACGAGCTTTCAAAGCCGGATTTAAAAGCGCTTGAAAACGGACTGCCAAACCTTTTAAGACATGTATCTAATATGAAAAATGTCTATAAAATCCCGACTGTCGTTGCGATAAACAGATTTCCTGCCGATACAGAAGAGGAAATTGAGTTTATAACAAAAAAATGCAGAGAGCTCGGCGTCAATACCGTGCTTTCGGAGGTTTGGGAAAAGGGCGAAGAAGGCGGAAAAGAGCTTGCAAAAGAGGTTGTAAGGCTTTGCGAGGAAGAAAAATCCGATTTTAAATTCTGCTATGAGGACAATGCTTCAATAACCGAAAAAATCGAATCGGTTGTAAAAAAGGTTTACGGGGGAGACGGAATAAATATCATGCCATCAGCCGCAAAGCAGATAAAAAAGCTTGAAGAGCTGGGATTTTCGGAACTTCCCGTCTGCATAGCGAAAACTCAGTACAGCTTTTCGGACGACCCCAAGCTTTTGGGTGCTCCGAAGAACTTTAAGGTTACTGTAAAGAATGTAAAGGTATCCTCAGGCGCAGGTTTTATAGTTGTGCTGACGGGCGATATCTTAACCATGCCGGGGCTTCCAAAAAGACCTGCGGCGGAAAATATAGATGTCGATGAAACGGGAAGAATAACGGGACTTTTTTAAAATTATACGGGCGTTTAAGGATAAAAGTATCTTTAAACGCCCGTTTTTATTATATTTTTAAATTTTAAAGCATATAATTATTATAATCTGATTTGTCAGTGTGACAGGACTCGAACCTGTCACGCCTACGAAACAAAATTTTGCATAATACATTGCCTCAAAACTTGAAATACGGCAGTATTTCTGCGTTTAGTCGGCTTTGCTTAAGGCGGTTTGATAGCATGCGCTGCAGGATAGACGAGCTTAAAAATAAACAGGTGGTATGCGTAAACGACGGATTTGTTTTGGGGTACATTTCCGATGTTGAGCTTGATACCGAAACGGGGGACCTTACAGCTATAATTATTTTCGGAAGACCCAAATTTTTCGGACTTATCGGAAAGCAGGAGGATATTATTATTCCGTGGAAGGATATCAAGGTCATCGGACCCGAAACGGTTTTGGTAAGCTCTGATTCGGCAAAATACGCCGCACTTCTTGGCTAAATTCGCGTTATGATGAAAAAATAGGTCTAAATTTGTAGAAATCCAACAAACACAGAATGTAGTCATTGAAAATAATTTCGAAAATTTAACAAAAATGTATTGAAAATCCAATTATTAACTGATATAATAAAATCGGAAATAAAATAATCCGAGTATTATTTTCATAATATCGGATTGTTACAGTATATCTGCGAAAGGAAAATAAAATGGAAGGATATTTTAATAATTTTGAAAGCTCTGTTAAGTCGGACGCTTATAAGCACTTGGGGTCCTTCTTAAAAAGGGGTAAAACGCTGTTCAGAGTCTGGGCGCCTAATGCCGAGGCGGTAAGCGTGGCAGGCGATTTCAATGATTGGGACATTTCGGCCGCTCCCATGAAAAAAATCGGCGGCGGAGTTTGGGAGACTGAAATTAAAGGCGTAAAGGAGTATGACTGCTATAAATACGCGGTAA
>DBKZ01000051.1:0-415 GCA_002297415.1 Ruminococcaceae bacterium UBA737 | reverse complement strand
AAAAGCGACCCTTATGCGCGCCATTTTCAGACCGCTCCCGAAAATGCCTCAAAGGTCTACTTAGGAAAGAAGTTTATTTGGCACGATGAGGAATGGAAGGAAAAAAAGCATTCAAAAAGCGTTTATTCCTCGCCTATAAATATTTATGAGGTGCATCTCGGCTCATGGGTAAGGAATGAGGACGGAACATTTTTAGATTATGTAACCGCCGCAAAGAAGCTTTCTGTCTATGTAAAAAAGATGGGGTACACCCATGTTGAGCTTATGCCTGTTACGGAATTTCCTTTTGAGGGCTCGTGGGGATATCAGGTCAGCGGATATTTCGCTCCCACCTCGCGCTACGGCACGCCCGACGCATTTAAGGAATTCGTCGATATAATGCACAAAAACGGTATCGGAGTTATTCTTGACTGGG
>DBKZ01000072.1:16150-23884 GCA_002297415.1 Ruminococcaceae bacterium UBA737 | reverse complement strand
GCTCAAAGGACTTATCAGGAGCGGTATTTCCAAGCGGAATAGGCTCGGTGCTATGCTCCCAAGCGGATTCCCACTTTCCGAGGTTTATATAAAAGTCATCCGCATTCCATACTATGCGGTTTTCAAATACCTTTAATGTGTCCTCATATTCAGGGTAATTAAAGCCCTGCTCAGCCTTAGCTTCAAGCATACAAAAGAACTTTTCCCAGCGCGGCTTATAATAGCTTTTTATAAGCCCTGCCCATTCCTTCCAAGCATAATCAAAGAGCAGGCTTTCCTCTTCATTGCCCCAAATAGTTACCTGCATACGGGCGTTATATTCATAAAGATTTTTTTCTTCCTCTGTAGTTCCGTGGCTCCTTGCGTCGGCAATCCATTTTTGCAAAGTCCATTCGGGTCTTGAGGAAAGCATATCGTCCATATCGTCAAGCAGTTCGATAAATTCACACTTTTTGGCTTTAAAATCATCAAAGCGCTTTTCGCAATAAGCGTCCTTTAATTCGGCATAAAGCTTTTGAGCATAGTTTGAAATAAGCTGTCTTGAAAAATCGCTTATATCATATTTAAAGCCCTCGGTATCGCACTTAACCGTTTTAAGAAGATTGATAATTTCAAGCAGGACCTTATTATCATAGTGAATTTCAAAGGTATCGCAGGGACCTGTTCCGCGAAGCCTTAAGCAGGGTCTTGTGCAGATAACGGTTCCGCGCTCAACATAATCGGTGCCTTTAATATAAATCTTATCAAGTAAAAGCTTCCATGCCTTAAAGCATTTTTCCTTATCCTCGCCTGTTACGGCATATCTGCGCTCAATATAACCCTTTACCCACTCATAAACATCCACCGAATCGGGACGGGTGAGCATTTCAAGGCTTAAATCATAAAATGCAGGATTCTGTCCTATTCCTTCCATTAAAACACCTGCGCCTACAGCGGCTTTGGCATACTGTCCGGCCTTAATAAAGCCGTTTTCCGCGGCAAGGTGCATATCGCCGTGAAGACTGCTCATTCTCGCGCCGAAGTTATGAAGTCTGCCGACGACATAATCATATCCCCAGTAGCCCTCATGCTCTACGGGGAACTGACAGTCAAGGTCAAGAATAAGCAAATGATTTTTATCAACGGCAGTTGCAATCTGCTTTCTTATAGACCATGCCTGCATGACCCAGATATAATTTTTATCAAACGAATAATAAAAATCGGAAATCGTCTTACCGACGGTGTTCAGGTACTCGTCGCCGTCAACAGGGGGTGTTCCCTCATGGAACGGGTCGCAGGCATAAAAACCGTGCGCGCCGAACAGCCTGCGCTGATTATTCATAAACACCTCTCCGACCTTTTTAAACAGCGGGTCAAGAGGGTCGATTTCGGTAGTATGGCCGATATTGTTCCATGTCTTTTTAATAAGAAATTTGCTGTCCTTGAATTTTTCCTTCATAAGGTTCGGCACAAAGCCGGAATATCCCTGCTGAATGGGCTTCATTCCGAATTCAAGCTCGCGCGCAATTATCTTTTTGCCCAAAGCCACATGCTCGTCAATCCAAGCTTTCGGTAAAGGTCCGCCATGACCCTCGATATTGGTCATCAGCTGCCAAGCAAGAAAAGCGGGACCGACAAGGAAGGACCTTGCTTCAATATCCGTAAACCCGAGTTCAAGCAAGGTGTCATACCATACACCCTCGGTACCGGTGACGGCAAGCGGCATATTTATACCGTTTAAAGCCATCATATCAATTTCATATTCCCATCTGTCCCAGTTCCACCAAGCGGCGCTGTAGGAATGGGTGCAGTAGTTCATATAAACTCTGTATTTTTGCTTTATAACTCTTTTATAAGCCTGAGGCAGAGGCAGGTCCTTACCGACGAAATCCGGAATTCTTTTGCCGCACCAAGAAAGGTTAGCCTTAACGGTATATTTAAGATAATAACCGAAAGCCGCCGCAACAGAGCCTGCGTTATTTCCCTTAAGAACGATTTTATTATCCCTTGTATCAAGCTCCCATGTATCGAAGCCGTTTTCAGGCTGAATTTCCTCGATTATAAAATCCTTGGAATGACCCTTAAGATACTTTTCTATAAGTTCATTTACTATTTTCATTTAAAGCTTCCTTTATTAAAATAATCCTAATAAAAACACGGCTGTTATCATAATCGGCAATACTATGATAAAATACCATTTCATCCAGTTTTTAACCTTTAAGCCATTTCCGAGATTTGCTTCATTCTGATAATTTTTAAAGCCCCAGCCGAAACGGGTCGTGCAGAACAGCAGATAAACAAGAGAGCCGAGCGGCAAAAGCAGATTGCTTACTATGAAATCCTCGCTGTCAAGAATATCCTTAGCACCGATAGGATGAACATTCTTAAGCACATTGTAGCCAAGCACACACGGAACGCTTATAAGCAGAATTATTATTCCGTTAATAAGCGAAGCCTTTTTTCTGCTCCAGCCGAAATTATCCATACACGAAGCCATAATATTTTCAAAAACCGCAATAACGGTTGAAAATGACGCAAAGGTCATAAAAAGGAAAAACAGCGCGCCCCAAACTCTTCCACCCGACATATTTACAAATACATTAGGCAGTGTTACGAAAATGAGGCTCGGTCCTGCGTCAACCTCAACTCCGAAGCTGAAGCAGGCAGGAAAAATAATAAGTCCAGCACAGACTGCTACGAATGTATCAAGCAGACAGATATTTGCGCCCTCTTTTAAAAGAGAGGTATCCTTGCTCATATAGCTGCCGAAAATTTCCATTGCGGCAATTCCTAAGCTTAAAGTGAAAAAGGACTGATTCATAGCCGCCGCAATAACATTGTTAAGACCTACTGATTTGACATTTTCGATATTCGGAACAAGATAAAAGCGAAGTCCTTCCTTAGCGCCTGAAAGAGTGAAGCTGTGTATAGCAAGAATTAAAATCAGCACAAAAAGCGCAGTCATCATAACCTTGCTGACGCGCTCTAAACCCTTTTGAACACCGAAGCTGCAGATAAGTGCGCCCGCAATTACCGTAAGCGCCATAAAAACGCCCATTTCCAAAGGCTGGCTAAGCATATCGGAAAATACCTTAGCGCTTGCCGAAGCTTCCATTCCTGACTTAAATGTACCTGTCGCGAATTTAAAGAAATAGTTTACCATCCAGCCCGAAACATTCGTGTAATACATCATAAGAACATAACAGCCGAGAATCGCAAACCAGCCGTGAATATGCCATTTTGAGCCTTTCTTTTCAAGCGATTTATAAGCAAGCACCGCACTTTTGCGGCTTGCTCTTCCGACCGCAAGCTCCATTGTAAGCACGGGAAGACCCATTATTACAAGCATTATAAGATAAATCAGAACAAAAATACCGCCGCCGTTTTGTCCGACAATAAAAGGAAATCTCCAGACATTTCCTATTCCGATAGCGCACCCTGCGCTGACAAGCAAAAATCCGAGCCGCGATTTAAAGGATTCTCTTTCCATAATTGTTCCCCCTAAAAAAAATAATAAAAGTCCATTGTGTCGGACTTTTATTATAAAATTTAAAATTTGAATTGTCAATATATAAAATTGCGTTAAATTTCTCAGTTATTTCTCATTTTCTCATTTTTTTAAGGAAAACAATGACGGCTATTATAAGTGTAATGCCTGCATAGCCTAAAACCCAGAATATATGAGGGGTGATTTTTGAAAAATCGCCCGAAAGCACCGCTCTTTCAAGCTCAACGGCATGAACGAAGGGCAAAAGATAAGCGATTTTTTTAAATGCACCGCCCACAAGGTCTAAATCAAACCAAGTACCCGAAAGCCACGCCGAAAGATTTGTCAAAAGCGCGCCGCATATTCCGCCTGTCTGTTTTACCGAAAACAGACTTCCGCAAAGAAGTCCTAGGGCGATGAAAAATATACAAACGGGAATTATAAAAAGTATTGCGTAAATTACATTTATACTGAATTTAAGTCCTAAAATAAAAGCCGCAAGATAGCAGATAACGCTCTGCAAAACGGCAATCGGCAAAATCGGAAGCGAATAGCCGATAATAAAATCAAAGGAGCTCATAGGAGCGGTAAAAAGCCTTTGCAGAAGTGCGCTTTCCCTGTCCTTAGATATAAGAGTAGCCGAAAAAAGCGTCATAAACGAAAGCCCGAATACGGTAATCCCGGGAGTTAGCCTCTCAATTTCGAAAAGCGGCACCGGAACATTCGCCTGAATTGCCGAAAGCAGAAAAATCAGCACAAGCGGAAAACCGAGCCCGAAAAAAAGCGTGAGAGGGTCGCGGAGAATTTCTTTTGCTGTTCTTTTAGAAAAGGCATATATTTTCATTTGTATTCTCCTTTTATAACGGAAATAAAGGCTTCCTCGAATTTTTCTTTTCCTGTTCTTTCCTTTATTCTTTCTGCAGTATCAGTTAAAAGCAGCTTTCCGTCCTTCATAATACCCACTCTGTCCGAAAGCGCCTCGGCTTCTTCCATATAATGAGTTGTAAGAATAATTGTTGTTCTGCTTTTAAGCTCTCTTATAACATCCCAAAGCTCGCTTCTTGCTATAACATCAAGACCTAAGGTCGGTTCGTCCAAAAAAAGCACCTTCGGATCGCTTATAAGCGCCATCGCTATGCTGAGCCTTCTCTGCCAGCCGCCCGAAAGCTTAGCCGCTTTTTTTGAAAGAATACCGTTTAATTTAAGACTCTCCGACAGCGATAAAACCTTTTTTCTGCTCATTTCCTTTGAAAATCCGTGCACTCCGCACATAAGCTCAAGATTTTCTTTTACCGTAAGATTAGGCGCAACCGCCGTTTCCTGAGGAGAAACCGCAATTATCTTTTTAACCTCACTCGGGGACTTCGAAATGCTCTTGCCGAAAATAAACGCGTCGCCGTCTGTCGGCTTTAAAAGGCAGGTAAGCATTTTAACGGTAGTTGTTTTTCCGGCTCCGTTTACTCCGAGCAGAGAAAAAAGCTCGCCTTCTTCAACAGACAGGTCAAGCGAGTCAACCGCCGTTAAATCCTTATATTTTTTAGTTAATTTCTCGGTTTTTATAGCTGTCATACAGTTTCTTCCCCTTTATACCTGAATTTTAAGCCCTCATACATATCGGTCAGCGCAAGGCTGACGAAATCCTCATCCCAATCAAGATATTTTGTGGCAATCATTGAGGCGATACCGTGAACATAAACCCACATTTCAATATGGAATAGATACGCTTTTTCCTCGCTTAAATTAAGATTTTTGCATATCAGCGAAATAATAGGTTTAATCTCCTCGCTTGTCTGCTCCTTGGCTTCATCGGTCCTGTCACGCATAAAAAGAAGCTTAAAAAGCTCGGGCTCATTTCTCGCAAACCTTATATATCCCATTCCGCTCGATTTATACGGCGGATATTTCTTGTTTTCCGCCTCGGCTTTAAGATAATTAAGATATACCCCGTTTGCCTCTTCTATTACAGCCCTCTTTACCGCCTGCATATTTTCGAACAGCCCGAATATCGGCTTTGAGGAGGAGCCGAGCGCGTTTGCAAGCTGTCTTGCGGTGAGTGCGGAAATTCCGCTTTTTCTTACGATTTCAACCGCCGCCTCTATTATATCTTCTCTTTTAAACATAAAGCTTCTCGGCATTTTGCACCTTCTCCATAAAAAACGATGGTTGCGCAACATCTGTTTTTTATTATATCACCTGCTATTTACGCTGTCAACCGAATATCCATATATTTCCATTGACTTTAGTCCTCAAAAAGTATATAATCAAAGTGTCGAACATTTGTTCTTATTCTTATTGTTTCGGTGATGATGAAAATGTCTGAGAGATATTATTTATGTATTGATATGAAATGCTTTTATGCCTCGGTTGAGTGTGCAGAAAGGAAGCTTAATCCGTTTGAAACAAATCTTGTTGTCTCCGACCCGACAAGAGGAAAAAACGCGCTTTGTCTTGCGATATCGCCGAAGCTTAAAAGCTTAGGCGTTAAAAACAGATGCAGGATATCTGAAATACCGAAAGAAATAAGCTATATAACGGCAATGCCGAGAATGAAGCTTTATATTGACTACTGTGCGGACATTTATGAATTGTATCTTAATTATTTTTCTTCCGAGGATATTCACACCTACTCAATAGACGAATCCTTTATAGATGTGACGAATTATCTTCGCCCAATGAAAACCGACGCCGTAACGCTTGCAAAAAAGCTCATTGACGAAATTGCCGACAAGCTGCATATTCCTGCGACCGCAGGGGTGGGAACAAATCTTTATCTTGCAAAGGTTGCGCTTGACATAACCGCAAAGCACACGCCGTCGCACATAGGCTTTTTAGACGAGGAAAAATACCGCAGTACACTATGGACGCATACTCCGATAACGGATTTCTGGATGGTGGCCTCGGGAACGGCAAGGCGGCTTAAGGAATGCGGAATATTTACAATGCACGATATAACAGAGGCTCCCGAGGAGCTTATTTACAAGCTTTTCGGCAAGAATGCCGAGCTTCTTATAGACCATGCATACGGAAAAGAAATCTGTCTTATTTCGGATATAAAAAACTACCGCGCAAAAAGCAAATCGGTTTCCCTTTCGCAAATTCTTCCCTGCAATTACACATTTTCGCAGGCGGTTACGGTTATGAAAGAAATGACGCTAAACGGCACGCATGAGCTTACAAAGCGAAAGCAGATTGCAGGCGGCATAAGCATAAGCATTGGCTATTCAAACGGCACTTGCGACCCCGACCGAGCGCGCATAAGGCTTGAAAGCTCAACCGCCCTTTATTCTAAAATACTGCCGCCTGTTATGTCGGCATTTTCAAAGACCGCAAAAAGGAATATTCCTATCCGCCGTCTCGGGATATCGTTTGGCAGAATAAGCAGTGAAGAAAGCGAGGGCTATGATTTATTTACGGATTTTGAAGCCGTTATGAAAGAGAAAAAGCGCGAAAGTGCCGTTCTTTCCCTATATGAAAAATTCGGAAAAAACTCGGTGCTTACGGGAACTGATTTTTTGGAATTTGCTACCCAGCGCGAAAGAAACGAAATGATAGGAGGACACAAGGCTTAAATGATGCCGAGAGAGGAAAGAGCAAAGCAATTTATTCCGTTTGACGCGATGAAAGGGCTAAGAGAGGCGCTTTCTTTAAAGGACGAAAAGCATTCGCGGGTAAAACGGCACGGAATTTCCGACGAGCAGAAGGCGGAAAACTCAAAAATAATTCTACGGCTTAAAAAGAACGATTATATTTCGATTTTTTGCTATCACGGATTTCACGATATATGTATAAGCGGAAGGATATCCGAAATAAATCTTGATTTCAAATATATGAATATCGACGGCATTAAAATCGGATTTGAGGATATTTACGCGATTTTATCGGGTTGAAAAAATAGACTTTGAGTGATATAATTATAAAAAACTATCGGAGAAATTATTATGAAGCTTGAACTTGACCGCAAATATTATCTTCGCTTTTCGGATTTTGATAAATTTTCAAATATAAAACCAAGCTCGGTGCTTGATATCTTTCAGGATATCGCGAGCGCCCATGCAGAGCTTTTGGGGATAGGATTTAACGCGCTTGACAGCAAAAACCTTTTATGGGTTGTAGCGAGAACAAAATTCGAAACAGTGAAAAATCCCGAAAAATACTCTGAAATAAAAATGAAAACATGGCCTCTTGAGCCAAAGGGTCTTATTTGCAGAAGAGAATATCTTATGACAGATAAAGACGGAGGCATTTTAATTAAAGGCAGTTCCGATTGG
>DBKZ01000072.1:228-16141 GCA_002297415.1 Ruminococcaceae bacterium UBA737 | reverse complement strand
GGGCTTATTATTGACAAAAGCACAAGAAAGCCTGTAAAGCCTGACGGAATTTACCCTGAAAATTCCGAATTTTTAACCGATTGCATGACGGAAGAAAGATTAAGAAGAATAAAGCCCGCAGAACGCTTTGACAGGACCTTTGAGATTACCCCTGCTTTTTCCTACGCCGATATTAACGGGCATGTCAACAATATAAAATATGCCGACATGGCATTTGACGCGCTTAATCCAAAAAATTCAAAGCTAAAGACATTTCAAATAGATTACCACAACGAGATAAAGCCTTATGAAAAGCTGATATTATCGGTTTTCGAGGAAAACGGCAGAGCCGTTATAAACGGAGAAACCGAAGGATGCGAAAAGGCATACACCTGCGAGGTTGTTTTTTAAATGACGGATTTACAAAAAGAGCTTTTTAATCTTAAAGATGAAAAATACAAGGAATTTCATTCAAAGCTGATACCGAATATTGACAGAGAAAAAATCATCGGCATAAGAATGCCTGTGCTTAAAAAATTTGTCAATGACAATTCGCAAAGAATTTTGAATTCGGGATTTTTAAACGCACTTCCTCACGAATATTATGAGGAAAACAATATTCATATTATGCTTATAAACAAAATAAAAGATTTCGGCGATTGCATAAACGCGCTTAATTCCTTTCTTCCCTTTATGGACAACTGGGCGACCTGCGATATCAAAAGACCCTCTTGCTTTAACAAAAACAAAGAGGCTTTGGAAGCGGAAATTGACCTATGGCTTAAATCCTCGCACACTTATACCGTAAGATACGCGATAGGAACGCTGATGAGCATATATTTAAAAGAAGATTTCAAAAAAAGTCAGGCAGAAAAAATCGCCGCGATAAAAAGCGGCGAATACTATATAAATATGATGATTGCATGGTATTTTGCAACTGCCCTTGCAATCAGGTGGGATGATATAATCGGTTTTTTGGAGAACCGCCGTCTGCCTGTTTGGGTGCATAACAAGACAATTCAAAAATCCGTTGAAAGCTACAGAATAACAAACGAACAAAAGGCTTATCTTAAAATGCTGAAAAGTCCCTGAGAACATTAAATGTTCTCAGGGACTTTTAATTATATTCCGAGTTCTTCGTCGGAAACAATATCATCGTTTAAAACGTTCGTCTTAATTTCATAGTCTTCAAACTTAAAAAGCTTTCTGAACATAACGATTGGGAAAGAATGAATTTTCGAATTATAACGGACAACCGCATCTGAAAAAGCCATTCTGAAATTAAGCTTTGCATTTTCAGTATTTTCAATCTGACTTAAAAGCATTTGCGTATGCACATTGGACTGAAGCTCAGGGTATGCCTCAATAACAGCCTTAAAATCCTTACTCGTTCTTATTCTTCCCTGCTGTCCGCCTTTTCTTGCCTCGGCAAATTTTTCCATTACCTCGGTTTCTGTATTTCTGTACTTATCGGCGACCCTTTCAGCCTTATCCATTAAGGAGGCTGAGGTTTCATTAACAGCAGTTATATCCGCCTCGGCCTTTTTAATAAGATTTTTATAGCGCTGAGCTGAATTGAAATCAATAATAATATTTTCGGCAAAAGCAAGGACAATTGAAAGCACGCACATCAAAGCATTATATTTAGCGGGAATTTCATCCTCCGAGGAAGTGCAGACCGCAAAAATAACGACTATTATCAACCAAGAAATTACAAATGCTCCTAGAAGCCTTAAAAGCGAAACAAGCAGATTATTCTTATAAGTTTTTGCCATAAAATCACCTCAAATTATACCTTTGCGGCTTCCTTTTCGGCGTCTGCAATCTCATCAAGCTTTTTGTTTCTGAAATAAAGGCAGACATCTATAGAAATTTCTATAAAATTCAGCACATAGAAGAAAAAGCTTAAAAAGAATATAAAGCCGGAGCTGCCGCCCGATACCTGTATAATCTTTCTTGCAATTCCGCAAGCGTAACCGACAAGCAAAAATACCTCAAAGAAAAGACTTTTGCCCTTTGCGGTGCGCGAAATAATAGATTTGCGAATAGAAATAGGCCACGAAAGTCCAAAGCAAAATATAGTCAGTGCTTCAAGCAAATCTGTAATCATTTTATTTAACCCCTTAAATTATTATTTTTTTCTTCTGTAATCCGGCAAAAGCTTCGGCGATACCATATCGGTTTTAATACCTGCGGCTTCACGCTCTTTATCGAACTTCGCGATATGCTCTAATGTAAGCTTGCCTAAATTTGTGCTTTCGGCTTTCTTTGCCGCATTTATTCCGGCGTTTCTTCCGAAAACAATGACATCAAGAAGAGAATTTCCCATAAGACGGTTTCTTCCGTGAATTCCGCCGACAGCCTCGCCTGCTACGAACAGGTTTTCAACATTTGTCGTCATACCGTTTACATTGATATCAAGTCCGCCGTTCTGATAATGAAGAGTAGGATAAACCAAAATCGGTTCCTTTCTTATATCAATTCCGTAGCTTGTGAACATTCTCATCATTGCTGGAATTCTTTTTTCAATCGTGCCCTCGCCGCCGATTTTTTCAATCATAGGAGTATCGAGCCATACAGCCTTTCCGCTTCCTGTATCAACGCCCTCATCCCTATCCGAGCATTCGCGGATAATTGAAGCCGCCGCAACATCACGGGTCTCAAGCGGATGCATGAATACCTTACCGTCACGGTTAACAAGCTTAGCACCGAGCGAGCGAACCTTTTCTGTTACGAGTGCGCCGAATATCTGCTGAGGGAAAGCGGCGCCCGTCGGGTGGTACTGTAGAGTTTCGGCATATAAAAGCTTAGCGCCTGCTCTGTAGCCTAATACAAGACCGTCAGCCGTTGCACCGTAGTGATTTGAGGTCGGGAAGCCCTGATAGTGCATTCTTCCTGCACCGCCGGTTGCAATTATAACGGTTTTAGCGCGAGCAACCATAAGCTCATGCGTTTCCATATTCATTAAAACAGCGCCTGCGGCATTGCCGTTTTCGTCTAAAATAAGCTCTATTGCCGATGTGAAATCAACAACGGTTATTCCGCGGTTTATAACCTCATCGCGCAGAGTTCTCATAATTTCGGCTCCGGAATAGTCCTTTGCCGCATGCATTCTCTTTCTTGAGGTTCCGCCGCCGTGGGTGGTAATCATAGTGCCGTCGGGAGCCTTATCGAATTCAACTCCCAAATCGTTAAGCCATTTAATAGCCTCGGGTGCGTCGCAGACAAGCTTAGCGAGAAGCTCACGCTTAGCGGCATAATGTCCGCCGCCGAAAGCGTCCACAAAATGGATTGCAGGCGAGTCGTTGGGTTTATCGGCAGCCTGAATTCCGCCCTCTGCCATCATTGTATTAGCGTCACCCATGCGAAGCTTTGTTACTATCATGGTCTTAGCGCCTGCTTTATCAGCTTCTATAGCCGCAGAGGTTCCTGCTCCGCCGCCGCCGATAATAAGAACGTCGACATCATATTTAACATCGTTTAAATCAATATCCTCTGCCTTGATACGGCTGTTTGCTTCCAAAATATCGCAAAGCTCATGAGGAAGCTCTTCGCCCTTATTAGGGCCGACCTTTAATGCTCTGAACTCGCTCTTTTTATAGTCGGGATGATAAGCGCACAAAAGCTCATCCTTTTCCTTTGCTGTCATTCTGACAGGCTCATAAGCGATATTCGCGTCTCTTGCCGCTTCAACCGCCTTTAAAGACTCCTGAAATTCCTTTGAATACATCTTATCTTCCCTCCTTATTTCTCTATCTCTCTGTTATTATAAAGCTCTTGCATTTCTTCAATCGGTTTTCCCATAAGGCTTTCGATAAGCTCGGTAAAGGTTCCGTCCTTAATCTCCTGAACTCTGTCCTCCAAGTGCTTAGACTTCGGAGCAAGATATTTTCCGTTAAGTCTTCTTGCAAGCATCGCTACCTGAGGATGTGAAATTCCTGCGGGGCATCTCGAAGAACAAACTCCGCACATTACGCAGTCAAAGGATTCCTCTGCGCACTTATCGAATTCGCCGCGCTGAGCATAAGCGATATACTGCATAACATTAAGTCCCTGAGTACAGCTTTTTGTGCAGGCGTTACAGCCGACGCAGGCATAAATTTCTGGGTAAAGCTGCATCATAATCTGCTCTGTAGGCTTGATTTTTTCCATATCATAAACCTGCTTGACAAGCGGAAAGAAAGGAAGAGTTGCTACATACATATTATTCTCGACCTTGGTCTGACATGCAAGACAGGTCTTAAGCTCCCTATCGCCCTTTATACGGTAAATGGTAGCGCAGGCTCCGCAAAATCCGTTTCTGCAACCGCAGCCGCGGACAAGCTGATATCCGGCATATTCCATAGCGCGCATAATGGTAAGGTCATCGGGAACGCTGTATTTTTTTCCGAACAGATAAATATCAACCATATTTTCCATTATTTTATTTCTCCTTATCAATATTCATCGGGAAGCTCGTCGATTTCGTCGAAACGAAATACGGGACCGTCCTTGCAAACATATTTAGAACCGATATTGCAGCGTCCGCACTTGCCTATTCCGCATTTCATGCGAAGCTCCATAGTGGTATAGACCTGAGTTTTATCAAAGCCCAATTCCTGAAGTCCTGCAAGTGTAAACTTAATCATAATCGGAGGACCGCAGAGAACGGCTATTTTATCGGTTGAAAAGCCGAGCTCTTTTACATAATTCGGAACAAATCCAACATGTCCGTCCCACTCGGGCTGTTCGCGGTCGATAGTGAGGTGGACATTAACGCCTGTATCGTTTGCCCATTCGTCGATAATTTCCTTATAATCAACGAGGTCCTGTTTGCTTCTTGAACCGTAAACAATATCAATTTTGCCGTAACGGTCTCTATAGTGGCGGCAATAGTTAATTACCGAACGAAGCGGAGCAAGACCTATACCGCCTGCAACGAATAACATATCGTGGCCTGCAAATTCGGTATCAACGGGGAACGGTCTGCCGTAAGGTCCTCTTATGGTTATCTGCTGACCTACCTCCATTGAATGGAGCCACTCGGTTACGCAGCCGCACTTTTTAATGGAAAATTCCATAAACTCGGTATTTGTAGGAGAAGAGGTTATCGAAAACATTGCCTCGCCTACTCCGGGGATAGAAAGCATTGCGCACTGCCCCGGCTTATGCTCGAAAGCCTTTTTGCCGTCGGGAGTGACAACCCTGAAGGTTTTAACATCGGGAGTATCAATTCTTATATCCGTTACCACTCCGATTTTCGGAATAAGAGGTTCTTTTATTTCAGACATTTTTATTACCTCCCAGTTTTTTCATTACCTTAACAATATTCATCTGTATCGGGCATTTTGAAAGACATCTTCCGCAACCGACGCAGGAAAACATACCGTCGTTATTAGTCGGGAAATATACAAGCTTATGCATAAATCTCTGACGGAAGCGCTCAAGCTGAGTAAGTCTCGGCTGACCGGCTGACATTTTAGTGAATTCCGAATACATGCACGAATCCCAGCAACGGAAGCGCTTGACGCCGTGGCCTGTATTAAAATCCTTTATATCATAGCACTGACATGTAGGGCAAACGAAGGTGCAGGTTCCGCAGCCTAAGCACGACTCGGAAAGCTCCGCCCATGCAGGGTCATCGAAAAACTCCTTTGTTTTTCCCGCTCCGAAAGAATCGGTTTTAAGGTGAGAAAGAGGAAGCTTTTTCATTCTTTCCTTAATTTCTGCCTTTACAGGCGTTACATCAGCCTCATTTGCCGGCTCTGTTACATTCTCAACAGCCTTTAAAAGTTTTTCGCCCTTTTCGGTCAATGCATTTAAGAAAAGCTCGTTCTCGGATTTAAAGCACTGAACATCGCCCTTAGGCTCGGAAGAATCAATTCCGAAAGCGGAGCAGAAGCAGGTTTCCGCAGGCTTATTGCATGCTAAAGAAACGATTATTCCGTGGTCTCTGCGGTTTTTATAATAAGAATCGACCGGCTCTGCTAAAAATACCTTATCAAGAACATCAAGACTTCTTACATCGCATGCGCGGACTCCGAAAACAACAAAGTCCTCGCATTCTTTTCTTGTGTCTATTATCTCGATATTTTTACCCTCGATTTTAAAATCCATAAGGTTTTCGGTCTGAGGGAAGAAAAGGTCCTTCGCGCTTCTAACAGTATTTAAAGCCTCGGACATCTTTTTATCCTCTGACCATTCCTCGAATTTGGCTCCGCCCTTGGTATCGACAGGAAGATAAAGTCTCATTTCGGATTTAACAGCCGAAAACAGCGAATTTAAATTATCAAGTGATATTTTACGCATTTCCGTCACCTCTTCCTACCGCGTCCTTAGGCTCGATATCCTCAGTTGTATAATTGACAATAGGAGCGCGGCTTCCTACCTCGGCACCTGCCTGATAATCGCCGTAGAACTCATCAATATCCTTAATAAACTTTCTGTTGAGAAGATGGAGCGGAATGTGCTGAGGACAAACTCTTGAGCATTCTCCGCAATCGGTACATCTGCCGGCAACATGGAAAGCCCTTATAATATGGAACATTTTTTCCTCAAAGGAATCGGCGGCGGCTTTATTTTCAACGCCCGACTCGGGGTTATCGAAAACGCATTTTTCGCATGTACATGCAGGACATACATCACGGCAGGCATTGCATCTGATACATCTTGAAAGCTCGCCCTGCCAGAATTCAAAGCGCTCGTCGGGGGTCATTTTTTCAAGCTTTTCGACCTCGTCGAAACGGTTTGAATCGAGAACCTCTCCGTCAGAGCCTAAAAGCTCGTCATAGGCGACATGCTTTTTCGACTTGCAGTTGATACAGCGGTCGGGTAAAAGCTCGTTTCTGTTTTTGGTTACAGTACCGTCAAAAAGCGTCTCAATTTCTACGGTTTCGCCGTTATCGGTAACATTCGCAATGCTTTCGGCGGCTTCTCTGATTTTACCGGTATCAAGCATTCCGTTACACGGAACTCCTACGGCATAAACCTTTTCCCTGTCAAAGCGATGCTCTGTCAAAAGCTGATTAAAGCTGTATGTATCGCAGGGCTTTAAGAAAACGAGAACCTTTTTCTCGGTCTTAGCTGTTTCTTTAATAAGGTATTTCGAAAAGTTTGCTCCGCAAAAATCATTGAAAACAAAATTTTCGTTTATTTCCTCTTTGCTTTCGAAAACGGCAGGAGTAATATCATAGCAAAACTCGCCTGTTTTCCAGCCTAAAACTCTGTCGACAGTACCGTTTTCAAGAAGCTCAAGCGCTTTATTTACGAGAATTTCGCGATTTATTTCTTGCATCGTAAATCCTCCAATCTTTTATTTTCGCCGAGGCTTGCAACCTTGCTTACAAAATCGTTCATTGTAGCGGCAAACTTTGCGCCCTCTGCCGCTGAAACCCACTCAACTCTCGTTCTTTCTCTCTCTATTCCGAGATAATCGAGCATTGAGAAGAGCAGAGCCATACGGCGGCGTGTATAATAGTTGCCGGAAGTATAATGGCAGTCTCCGGGGTGGCATCCGCAAAGGATTACACCGTCCGCTCCGCGCTGGAAAGCCCTTAATATAAACATCGGGTTTACTCTGCATGAGCAGGGAACGCGGATTATTTTAACATCTGCCGGATAATTAAGTCTGTTGTTTCCGGCAAGGTCGGCTCCTGCATAGGAGCACCAGTTACAGCAGAATGCCACAATAAGCGGCTTATGTTCATTTACTTGCATATTGCGTCTACCTCCGCCATAATTTGTTTATTCATGAAGCCCTTAAGGTCCATAGCGCCTGACATACAGGCAACCGTACAAGCTCCGCAGCCCTGACAAACCGCTTCGTTGACAACTGCAACTCTGCGCACCTTTGTTGTTCTGTCGGGCATTCTGAATTCTTTGTTTTCATAGGAAATCGCGCCGTAGGGGCAAACCTTTTCGCAGGTTGAGCAGCCGTTGCACATCATTTCATTTGAATGCGCAACACATGGGTTGCCCATAAGCTTATCCTTGCACAGAAGTCCTATAACCTTTGAAGCGGCGGCTCCTGCCTGAGATACGGTTTCGGGGATATCCTTCGGTCCCTGACATGTTCCCGAAAGGAATACGCCGGCTGTCGGGCTTTCTACAGGACGAAGCTTCGGATGAGCCTCGGTGAAGAAATCATTTGTATCCATACTTGCAGTAAGCATTGTTGCAAGAGGACGGGCTGATTTATCCGGCTCAATTGCGGCGGCAAGAACAACGAGGTCCGCGTCGATATGAAGCTGTTTGCCGTAAATAAGATCAGAGCCCTGAACCTTAAGCTTTTTGCCCTCGGGTGTAACCTTACCGACCATACCCTTTATATAATGTACGCCGTATTCTTCAACGGCTCTTCTGTAGAACTCATCGAAGTTCTTTCCCGGGGTACGGACATCTATATAGAAGACATAAACCTCGGTATCGGGATATTTATCTCTAATAAGCATTGCATGCTTTGCCGTGTACATACAGCAAATTTTAGAGCAATATTCCTTACCCTTTTCGGCGCAGTTTTCACATCTTGATCCTACGCACTGAACGAAAACAATCGTATGGGGATGCTCCTTATCGGACGGTCTCAAAAGCGTTCCGCCGGTAGGTCCTGCGGCGTTCATAAGGCGCTCAAGCTCTAAGGAGGTTATAACATCCTTTGACTGTGAATAAGCAAATTCATCGAATTTTTCTACGGAAATCGGATTAAATCCTGTTGCGACTACGATTGCGCCGTATTTTTCCTCTATGAATTCATCCTTTGCGTTATAATCAATAGCGCCTGCGGAACAAACCTTTGAACATACTCCGCACTTACCTGTTTTAAGCATCATACAGTAATTCGGGTCGATAGTAGCGACCTTCGGAACTGCCTGAGCAAACGGGATATAAACGGCGCTTCTGTTATCCATTCCGAGGTTGAATTCATTCGGAACCTTTTTCTGAGGACACTTTTCGGTACAAAGACCGCAACCTGTACAGATATCCTCTTTAACATATCTTGCTTTTCTTTTTATTGTTACATCGAAATTGCCGACAAAGCCCTTGACATCGGTTACTTCCGAATAAGAATAAATCTTTATTTTTTCATTTTGAGCAACATCAACCATTTTAGGCGTTAAAATACATGCGGCGCAGTCGAGCGTCGGGAAGGTCTTATCAAGCTGAGACATTTTACCGCCTATGGTAGGCTTTGTTTCGACTATATCAACGGGAAATCCCGCGTCAGCGATATCAAGTGCTGTCTGAATTCCCGCAATTCCTCCTCCGATAACAAGCGCGCGCTTTGTAACGGGGCTTTCACCGGGGGTAAGAGGTGTATTTAAATTAACCTTTGCCACAGCGGCTTTTGCGAGGATTATCGCTTTTTCGGTGCCTACGGGCATATCCTTATGTACCCAAGAGCACTGCTCGCGGATATTCGCGATTTCAACCATATAAGAATTTATTCCTGCCGCGGCGGCGGTTTTACGGAATGTAGCCTCGTGCATTCTCGGAGAGCATGAACATACTACAATTCCCGTAAGCTTATATTCCTTAATGGCATTTTTAATTAAATCCTGACCTGCCTGAGAGCACATATACTGATAGTCGGTGGAGAAAACAACCCCCTGCTCAGATTTTAAAGCCTCGGCAACAGCCTTTACATCTACCGTTCCGGCAATATTCGTACCGCAATGGCAGACAAAAACTCCTATTCTTTGCATAGTTCCTTTCTCCTTTCTACTTTGAATATTTGCGCAGTGCGCTCATGACAGCCTGCTGAGGCATATCGTCGTCAATAAGATTCGGAATATCGTCAGCCTTTAAATGATTGGCGCCCTTTTGCCTTATAACCGCAAGTCTTACGGCTTCAATTATCTTTGCGGGCTCAACACCTCTCGGACAGCGGTCAACGCAGGCGAAGCATGAAAGACATTTATAAACCGATTCGGATTTCATCAAGGCTTCAATATCGCCGTTTTCCACCATATAAACAAACTGATGGGGATGATATTCCATTTCATCATAAGACGGACATGTTCCCGAGCATTTTCCGCAGCGCATACATTTAAGCGGATTAACGCCGCTCATGCGCAGAATATTTTCTTTTAAAGCTTCGTTTTTACTCTGCATAACCGTCCTCCTTTATACCGAGAGCCTCTGCTAAAAGCTCCGTGAAATATATGACCGGAATTTCGCTTCCGTTTTTAACAAGATTATACTTACAAAGCGGACATGCCGTTACCATAAGCTCGGCTCCGCAGCCTGCGGCATTTGAAGAAACCGCATTTGACCTTTTCTTTGCCTGCTCGGGGTCTTCAAGAGCGATATATCCGCCGCAGCACTCGTTTCTCTGCGAGTAAATTACCGGCTCGGCGCCCAGCGCTTTTATTAAATCCTCCATGATTTTCGGATTTTCGGCGTCATCCGTTTTCATAACGCTGTTGGGTCTTAAAAGAAGACATCCGTAATAAGCGGCAATCTTTTTACCCTTAAGCGGATTTTTAACGGCTTCCTTTATTTTATCAAAGCCTATTTTATCTCTTAAAAACTCAAGATAATGATAAACCTCGGTCTCGCCGCCGTAGGGTTCTCTTTTTTCCTTATCCTGAGACAGATAATTATTTACCTTAAAGGCAAAATCACTGTCCGATTTCATAGCATGATTAGTCTGCTTTATAACATTATGGCAGGCAGAACATACCGTTAAAAGAGGTCTTCCCTCTTCCTTTGCCGCAATAAGCGCGCGGACGCTCGGAAGCTTTGAAGCTATTTCGTCCTTAGCCCTTACATACACTCCTCCGCAGCATTGCCAGTTTTCGATTTCAACCAGCTCAAAGCCCAAAGCCTTTGCGCATTCGCGGGCATAGAAATCAAGCTTTTTGGCTTTTGTACGCAAAGTACACCCCGGAAAATAACTGACCTTCATCTGTTTCCTCCTGTTTATTTATACCATCTCTTCGGGATGGAAAACTTCATCGAATTTTTCCGCCGTTAAGAAGCCGAGCTCGACGCAGGCACTTTTAAGCGAAATATTATCCTTGAATGCTTTTTTAGCGGTCTTAGCGGCATTTTCATAGCCTATATAAGGATTAAGCGCCGTAACGAGCATAAGCGAATTATGAAGATTATGGTGCATCTTTTCCTTATTGGCGGTAATTCCAACCGCGCAGTTATTATTGAATGAAACGATTGCCTCAGCTAAAAGTCTTGCGGACTGTAAGAAATTATACGCTGTGACCGGCATGAAAACATTAAGCTCGAAATTGCCCTGAGAGGCCGCCATTCCTACAGCGACATCATTTCCCATAACCTGTACCGCAACCATTGTTACCGCCTCGCACTGAGTCGGGTTTACCTTTCCGGGCATTATAGAAGAACCGGGTTCGTTTTCGGGAATATGAATTTCTCCGAGACCGTCTCGCGGACCTGACGCAAGCCATCTTACATCATTTGCAATTTTCATCATATCGCAGGCTGTTGCTTTAATTGCTCCGTGCGCAAATACGATTTCGTCTTTTGAAGTAAGAGCATGGAATTTATTGCCTGCGGTTACAAATTCCTTGCCTGTAAGCTCGGCTACCTTTTTCGCAACAAGTGCGTCAAAGCCCTTAGGCGCGTTAAGACCGGTTCCGACGGCGGTTCCGCCGAGAGCCAACTCATGAAGCGGAACAAGAGCGGATTTTAAAAGCTCGACATCGCGCTCTAAGCTTGCTCTCCAGCCCGAAATTTCCTGACTGAATTTAATTGGAGTTGCGTCCTGAAGATGGGTGCGTCCCGATTTAACGATTCCCTCGTTTTCCTCTTCAAGTCTTTTAAAAGTAGCGATAAGCATTTCGACTGCGGGGATAAGCTTATCCTCTACAGCCAAAACAGCCGATATGTGCATAGCCGTCGGGAAGGTGTCGTTCGACGACTGGCTCATATTTATATCGTCATTCGGGTGGCAGAGCTTTTTATCCGCTATCTGATTTGCGCGGTTTGCAATAACCTCGTTCGCATTCATATTTGACTGCGTACCCGAACCTGTCTGCCATACAACAAGCGGAAAATGGCTGTTAAGAGCGCCTGAAATGACCTCGTCGCAGGCGGCTGTTATAGCCTTAAGCTTTTCTTCGGTCATCTTTTCGGGGCGAAGTTCGGCATTTGCCATTGCCGCCGCCTTTTTAAGAATTCCGAAAGCATGAGTGATTTCGCGCGGCATGGTTTCGATATCCACGCCTATTTTAAAGTTCTCATGGCTTCTCTGAGTCTGAGCCGCCCAGAGTCTGTCGGCAGGAACCTTCATTTCGCCCATGGAATCGTGTTCAATACGGTAATCCATTTTTAAAACGACCTTTCTTTAAATATTAAGGCTTCCGATAACCTGTTTTAAAGTATCGGCACTGTTTCTAAGCTTTACTACCTCTTCATCGGTAAGTGAAATATTTACCTTTCCGCGTACGCAGTTATTACCGATAAGATTGAGGGTGCTTAAGCAGACATCGTCAATTCCGTATTCCCCGTGCATCATGGTAGAAACGGTCATTGTAGTATCCATTCCGCCGAGCAGGCATTTGCAGATATGACATACGGAAACGGAAACCGCATAGAAGGTAGCGCCCTTTCTTGCGATAACTCTTCCGCCGGATTTTCTTACATACTGTTCAACATCGCTTAAATTAAGCGGAGGATTTATAAGTCCCGCGGTTTCGGTTGAGAACTGCTGGCAGTCCTTAATAGGAACATTCGAAATATTTGCAACACTCCACGGAATGAATGAAGAATCTCCGTGCTCGCCTAAAACATAAGCGTGAACATTAGCCTGACTTATGTTATAATATTCAGAAAGTCTTGCGCGCAGACGGGCTGTATCGAGAATTGTTCCCGAGCCTACAATCTTATTTTCGGGAATTCCCGAAAGCTTGCAGAAAGTATAGGTGAGAATATCAACCGGATTGCTTACGATTATGTAGGTTGCATTCGGAGCATGCTTTGTAATCTCCGGAATAATGCTTTTGGTGATATCCACATTTGTCTGAGCAAGCTCGAGTCTTGTCTGTCCTGGCTTTCTTGCAATACCCGATGTGAGAATTACTATGTCGGAATTTTCAGCGTCGCGGTAGTCGCCCGCATAGACCGAGCAGGAGTTGCAAAAGGGTGTTCCCTGTCTGATATCAAGCGCCTCTCCGAGTGCCTTTTCATTGTTGATGTCGATCATGACTATATCCGAAGCAATACCCATTACAGTGAGAGTATACGCGATAGTCGAGCCGACGCTTCCTGTACCTATGATTGAAATTTTGTTCATAATACACCTTCCTATATTACATATTTATCATATTATATCATATTGTGTCTGATTTTGGAATTGCAAGTTTTGCATAGCGGTATACCATATTTGTATATAACCGAGTTCTTCTATGCGAAAAATAAATCGCATTCTTAAACCGCCCGATTTTTGCAGTTTTAAAAGTTATGTTAAAAATATATTATTTATTATGTTTTAGTTCTGATATAAATTTATGTTACAGGGTTTAAAAAAGCCGTAATAAAGGCACTTGTAAACTTTATTATAATGTGATATACTTTTATTGTCTTTAAAAAGGAGAGTGAAAAAATGCAAAACGATAATATGCTGCCCGAGGGCTTATCCGAAAGAGAAGCGAGAAAAAGGGCACAGGAGGGTCTATCTAACGAGACCGTTACACAAGCGGGAAAATCGGTAAAGGACATTATAATATCCAATACTTTGACATATTTTAACTTTATTTTTCTTATAATAACCGTTTTGCTTTGCATTGCGGGCTCCTTCAGAAACCTTACATTTCTGCCGGTTATCATAGGAAATACCTTGGTCGGAATTTTTCAGGAGATAAGGGCTAAGAAAACGCTTGATAAAATGAGTCTTATAAATTCGCCCCATGCCGAGGTTATAAGAGACGGAATAAGGAAAAAAATCCGCTCCTCTTCCCTTGTTTTAGGCGATACCGTTATATTCTCATCGGGCGACCAGATTTGCGCCGACGCAAGAGTTATAAGCGGAGAGGTTTTTGCAAACGAAGCGCTCCTTACGGGCGAAGAGGACGAAATAAAGAAATCCGCTGGCGACAGGCTGTTATCGGGCAGCTTTATAGTATCAGGAGAATGCTGTGCGGTTTTAGAAAGCGTAGGAAAAGAATCATATATTTCTAAGCTTACCATGCAGGCTAAGGCCGTCGACACAAAAGAGCAGTCGGAAATGATAAGGTCCATTAACAAGATAGTTAAATGGATGGGAATTATTCTTATTCCGATAGGAAGCATTCTTTTTTATCAGAGCTTTTTTATCAAGCATGACAGCTTTGCCGACAGCGTTGTTTCCATGGTTGCCGCAATAATCGGTATGATTCCCGAGGGGCTTTATCTTCTTACAACCGCGGCTTTAGCGCTCGGAACGATAAGGCTTGCCAAGAAAAAAGTGCTTTTAAACGATATGAAAAGCATTGAATCGCTCGCCCGTGTCGATATTCTTTGCGTTGATAAAACGGGTACCATAACCGAGCCGTCCATGCAGGTGCGGACGGTTATTGACGCGGAGAATTTCAGCGAAAAAGACTCGGAATTCAATATGGAAATGCTTTTTAATTATATAAACGCTTCTATTGATAAAAATTCAACGATGAACGCACTTAAAAGCTTTCTTGCAGAGAATTCCGAAAATATTCAGTCTTTTAAAACAGCCCTTGAAGTAAAGCCCTTTTCCTCGGCTTATAAATACGGCACCGCAGCCTTTGAAAACGGAACCTATATTTTAGGCGCACCCGAATTCGTGCTAAAAGATAAGGCATCGGATTACAGCGAGCTTACCGATAAATATGTTAAAAAGGGATACCGTGTTTTATGCTTTGCAAGAATGAATGAAAGCAATGTAAGTCCCCTTTTATTTATTGTTCTTTCAAACGCGCTCAGAACCGGCGCTCAGAAAACATTCAGATATTTCAAGGAGCAGGGCGTTACGGTAAAGGTTATATCGGGAGACCATCCTGAAACCGTAAGCGAAATCGCAAGGCTTGCCGGAATTGAAAATTATGATAAGTTTATTGATGCAACCAAGCTTGACACAAAGGAAAAAATCGAAAAGGCGGCACTTACCTACACTGTTTTCGGCAGAGTAACTCCGAAGCAAAAGCAGTTGCTTGTAAAGGCCATGCAAAAGAAAAATCATACGGTAGCTATGACGGGTGACGGTGTAAACGATATTTTAGCTTTAAAGGACGCAGACTGCTCAATAGCCATGGCGTCCGGAAGCGAGGCGGTTTCTCAGGTAGCTCAGGTTGTTCTTCTCGATTCGGATTTTTCTAAAATGCCGAGCGTTGTGTTAGAAGGAAGAAGAGTTGTAAACAATGTTCAGCGCTCCGCAAGCCTGTTTTTAGTTAAAAACATTTTCTCTCTACTGCTTTCGATTTTAGCATCGGTGCTTTTACTTTCTTACCCCCTTGAGCCTACGCATATTTCGCTTATAAGTATGTTCACAATAGGAATTCCGGGATTTTTACTCGCGCTTGAAAGCAACAAAAACCGAATTGAGGGAAGCTTTCTTAAAAATGTTTTAAGAGCGGCACTTCCCGCGGGACTGACAGACGCAATAGTAATAGGCTCGCTTACGGTTTTCAAGCAGGTATTTAATCTCCCTAAAGCGGATGTGGCAACCGCCTCGACCCTTATTTTATCGTTTGTAGGCTTTATGATTTTAAGAAGAATAAGCCTGCCCTTCAATAAATACAGATTAGGCGTTTTTCTGATAAATATTGCAGGAATGGTGTTAACCCTGTTTTTCATTCCTAATTTCTTTAAGGTAGTTATGATTCCTGTCACAAGTATTCAGCTTACCATTCTGTTTTCTTTTGCCGCGGAATCAATTTTCAGAGCGCTCTCTGTTATTATCGACAAAAAGCCTAAGCTTAAAAAGAGAAATAAAAAGCGAGTTAAGTGATTTGAACTGCCCCATATTGTGCAG
>DBKZ01000072.1:0-162 GCA_002297415.1 Ruminococcaceae bacterium UBA737 | reverse complement strand
GTTTTGTTTTAGTTTGAATACGGTAGTTGTTGTAGAAGTTGATGTATTCGGATATGATGAGGCGAGCCTCATCATATCCGGAAAGTTTTACTCTGTGGATACATTCCGTTTTGAGTATTGAAAAGAAATTTTCGGCTAAAGCATTATCATATGGATTACCAC
>DBKZ01000005.1 GCA_002297415.1 Ruminococcaceae bacterium UBA737 | reverse complement strand
ATGCGAGCGGCTGATTATATTGTGGATATCGGCCCAGGGGCGGGTATTCACGGCGGAAATGTCGTATTCTCGGGAACGCCGAAGGAGCTTGAAAAATGCACTGAATCGGTGACCTCGGATTATCTTACCGGCAGAAAGAAAATTCCCGTTCCGACAAGCCGAAGAAAGGGCAACGGCAATTTCTTAAAAATCAAGGGTGCTAAGGAAAATAATCTTAAAAATATAAATGTTAAAATTCCGCTGGGCGAATTTGTCTGCGTAACCGGAGTTTCGGGAAGCGGGAAATCCTCTTTGGTAAACGATATACTTTATAAGGAGCTTGCGAATAAATTAAACCGCGCAAAAACCTTCCCCGGAGCCTTTAAAAGCTTGGAGGGAATAGAAAATCTTGATAAGGTTATAAATATCGACCAGTCCCCGATAGGAAGAACTCCGAGGAGCAACCCTGCAACTTATACGGGCGTTTTCACCGATATCAGAGACCTTTTTGCGAATACTAAGGACGCGAAGTCAAAGGGCTTCGGTCCGGGGAAATTTTCCTTTAATGTAAAGGGCGGAAGATGCGATGCTTGTCAGGGAGACGGAATTATAAAAATCGAAATGCACTTTTTGCCCGATATTTATGTTCCCTGCGAGGTGTGCGGCGGAACGCGCTACAGCCGAGAGGTTCTCGCTGTTAAATACCGCGATAAGAGCATTTACGACGTGCTTGAAATGACCGTTGAAGAGGGAATGAACTTCTTCGAAAATCATCCGAGGATTTACAGAAAGCTTAAAACGCTTTTTGATGTCGGACTCGGATATATTAAAATAGGCCAGCCTGCCACCACTCTTTCGGGCGGCGAGGCGCAGAGAGTAAAGCTCGCTACGGAGCTTTCGAAAAAGCCGACGGGAAAAACCGTTTATATTTTGGACGAGCCTACAACGGGACTTCACACCGCCGATGTCCATAGGCTTATCGAGGTCTTGCAGCGCCTTGTTGACGCAGGAAACAGTATAATAGTTATTGAGCATAACCTTGATGTTATAAAAACCGCCGACCATATTATTGATTTAGGCCCCGATGGCGGAGATAAGGGCGGCACGGTAGTCTGCGAGGGAACGCCCGAAAAGATTGCCGCCTGCGAAAAATCGTATACAGGTAAATTCTTAAAGCCTATGTTAGAAAGGAAATAATTCAACCCCTTTGCCGAAATGAAGATTTTCATTTCGGCAAAGATTTATATACCGTAATATTTTTTTAAAATTATTCATACAATTAAACAGTCAATGTTAAGTCAATGGTAAAGATATACTGCCGGAGTTGAGTTGTATGAGAGAATTAACAGATAAACGCGCCGAGGAGCTTGGGAAATATATAATAGATACCGGCTCTACGGTGCGCGCCGCGGCAAAGGTGTTCGGAATTTCCAAAAGTACGGTACATACGGCAGTAACAAAACGGAACGGTTTGTGTGGCTGGTAGCCTAACCGCCGCAAAGCCGCATAAATAAAGCATTTCAGCACGGTTTGCGCCGTGCTGATTTTTTATTCTATTAAAAGGTGTAACGGCAAAATCTCGGCTAAAATATGACAACTTCTAATTTTAGCCGATATTTTCGTTGACTTTACGGGTACAATAAAGTATAATGTAAATGAAGAAAACTATACTCAGCCGAGGTGTATTATGGCCTATATCAACCGACATATAGAACAGCGTATCACCGAACTGTCAAAGACTTGGTCGGCAATTTTGCTTACCGGTCCGCGCCAGTCCGGTAAAACGACGATGCTAAAAAACCTTGCCGAAAAGGAAAATATCGGGCGGGAATATATTTCGCTTGACGATTTAACCGTCCGGGAAATGGCAAAAAACGATCCGAAAATGTTTCTGCAGCTTCATAAACCACCGATGATTATCGACGAGGTTCAGTATGCTCCGGAGCTGTTTACCTATATTAAAATTCATGTAGATACCTATCATAATCCCGGTGATTTCTGGCTGACCGGTTCGCAGGTTTTCAGTTTGATGAAAGGCGTTCAGGAGTCCCTCGCCGGCAGGGTTGCCCTTTTGCATATGTCACCGCTTTCTCAAAGGGAAATTATCGGCGCAGAACCTCGTCCTTTTACCACCGATTTTGAGGCGCTGGCAAGAGACAGTAAAATAATAAAACCGCTCACCACGCCCGAAATGTACGAGCGTATATGGAACGGCTGTATGCCGGGAATGTTAAGCGGAGCGTACACCGACCGAAATATGTATTATTCCTCTTATCTTTCCACCTATATTGAGCGTGATGTGCGTGAGCTTTCGGGCACAATAGACGCACTGAAATTTGCAAAATTCATCACAGCGGTAGCCGCCCGTGCCTCCCAACTTGTGAATTACAAAGCGATTGCCGATGATGCGGATATCGATCAGGTTACCGCAAAATCATGGCTGCAAATTCTTGAAACGTTGGGGATTATTTTTCTGCTGCACCCGTATTCCAACAATGTGCTGAAAAGGACCATTAAAACGCCGAAGCTGTATTTTTATGATACGGGTCTTGTTTGCTATCTTACAAAATGGTCGTCGCCCGAGGTTGCCGAAAGCGGTGCCATGAGCGGCGCACTGCTTGAAAACTTTACGGTATCCGAGATTATGAAAAGTTATCAAAATGCCGGGAAAGAACCGTATCTCAACTATTATCGTGATCGTGATGCAAGAGAGATTGATGTCATTATCGAGGGCGACGGCAAACTGTGTCCGCTTGAAATCAAAAAAACGGCAACCCCCGATAAGCGAATTACCAAAACTTTCAGCCTTATCGATAAATCGCCCTTGGTGCTCGGCACCTCTGCCGTGCTCTGCATGAGCGACCGCCTCTCTGCCTTCGACAGAGAAAACCTCATTGTACCGATTTGGATGATATAAAAAATAACATTTCACATAGTGCTAACTAATAGGCTGAAAGAGATAAAAAACGGTAGAGTACAGTTTATGGTACAATACCTTTGATAAAATAGTTTTATCATGGTGAAGAGTATGGAAGAAAATCGCATTGATATAAAAGAAAATTATATATATAAGCTTGATAATGAACTACTTGAGATGTTATTAAAAGATCACTCTTCAAAGAAAAACATTATTTGGGCTACAGATAACTATGCACATAAAGGATTTGGTTATCAGTTTTCAGATGAAATATCCATTATGTCTATTACCGGTCATAATGGTGGCGTTATAAAGCCGAGAATTGAAAAATCAAAAAAAGAACAGGCTGAGCGTATCCGAAACAAAGCGGAAGTGTTCACACCTTCATGGATCTGCAACAAACAGAATAATTTGATTGATAATGCATGGTTCGGAACTGATTATGTGTTCAATGAGGAAATTGATAAGACTTGGATTGCAACCACAAAGCCGATCGTGTTCCCCACCGTGACGGACAAAACATGGAAAGATTATATTAACGATGTGCGTTTGGAGATCACCTGCGGTGAAGCGCCGTACCTTGTCAGCCGTTATGATACTGTCAGTGGATATCAGATAGAACTTTCACAGCGAATCGGTTTACTTGACAGAAAGCTTCGCGTCGTGAACGAGAATACACAAACAGAGAATGAATGGCTGAAATGGGCAATAAAATCTTTTCAGAATATCTACGGTTACGATTGGCAGGGTGACAATGTGCTTTTGGCACGAGAAAATCTATTTTTTACATTCATTGAATATTACAAAGCAAAATTCAGCAAAGAACCAACTATTGATATTCTTATGAAGATTGCCGAAATCCTTTCTTGGAATATATGGCAGATGGACGGATTAAAATTTGTTATCCCGAAAAGCTGTAAAGAAGTAGAACAGGGACAACTCACATTATTTGATATGAATGCCGAAAAGCAGCTTTGTCCCGGATGTGCCAAGAACGACCCTTATGCACACACAGGTGTTTACTGTATCATCAAGGATTGGAAAGCAAATAAGAAAGTCTCATTTGTGTCCCTGTTAAAAAAAGATTGAATGGAGTATTATGATGAAAGATTTAAGCATACTTGACAGCTTAATAACAGGTCGTGTAGAACCACATATTTATGCTTTTACTACGAATACGATTCCTAACTATCTAAAAGTAGGCGACACCTACCGTCCGGTGTCAAAGCGACTTCGTGAGTGGCGAGAGTATTTTCCAAATCTTGAACAGAAATTTGAAGGCAGCGCAAAAATTACCGACGATGTGTACTTCCGTGATTTTGCGGTTCATTACTTTTTGGAATCGGAAAAGCGTAGGGCTCGTCTTAAAGCATCTGATCTTACCGAGGGCGGGTACTATTCAAAGGAATTTTTTAGAGAAGCAACCGTTGACGATGTAGAAGAAGCTATTGCCGATATCCACGAAGATTATAATAGCAAATCAGGCAAATATCATTATTATGATTCTAAAACACAACTGCCTACTACCGAGAAATATGCTTCTACAGGTATGTGGTTTCCCCGTCCAAATCAGCAAGCAACAATAGATGCTTTTAAAACTGCAGTGGCAAATGGCAGAACGCATCTGCTTATGTACGCTGTTATGCGTTTTGGTAAATCATTTACCTCTATGTGCTGTGCCAAGGAAATGGGCGCAAATCTTGTTGTCGTTGTATCTGCAAAAGCCGATGTGCGTGATGAGTGGCGTAAGACAGTAGAAAGTGCTGAAAATTTCAGAAACGACTATGAGTTTTTCTCTTCCGATGATTTAAAAAACAATTACACCATTATTACAGATACCCTTGACAATCCAACTAATCCAAAGAAAGTTGTGGTATTCTTAACTTTGCAGGACCTGCAAGGTGAAAATATTAAGGAAAAACATGCTCAGATTTTCGGTCGCAAAATAGATCTCCTTATTGTTGACGAAACACACTTCGGTGCAAGAGCTGAAAAGTATGGTGCCGTTCTTCGTGCAAGCCAAGGAGAAAAACTATCTAAGGAAGAAAAGTATGCCGTTGAGGATATCTTGGAAAGTACTAAGGAATTTGATGTTAATGTAACTGTTCACCTTTCCGGAACACCTTATCGCATTTTGATGAGTGATGAATTTGACAGGGAGCAAGATTTAATTGCTTTTTATCAGTTTACCGATATTGTCCGTGAGCAAAAAGAATGGGATAGGAATAACTTAGCAAATGACGAGCCGAAGGAAGAATGGGAGAACCCATACTTTGGATTTCCGCAGATGATAAGATTTGCATTCAACCCGAATGAGTCTGCACGCAAACGTATGGCAGCTTTGCGCGAAAACGGTATGTCGGATGCTTTCTCTGCACTCTTCAAGCCTAAATCTGTTGTTAAGGCTGTTAACGGTAGCCATAAACTGTTCGTTCATGAACAGGAAATTCTTGAATTGCTTGAAGTTATTGACGGTAGCAAAGAGGATGAAGAATTGCTTGGATTCCTTGATTACGATAAAATTAAGGACGGAAAAATGTGTCGACACATCGTTATTGTCCTACCGTACTGTGCTTCTTGCGATGCATTGGAAGCATTGATTAAGAATAATGCCGACAAATTCAAGAATTTAAATGACTATGAAATCATCAACATCTCAGGTGTGGATAATCCCAACAGATACAAAAAGCCCAGCGATATCAAGAAAGTAATTAGCGATTGCGAAGCGAAAGGCAAGAAAACCATTACCTTAACGGTTAATCGCATGCTGACAGGTAGTACTGTCCCCGAATGGGATACCATGCTGTTCCTTAAAGATACTTCCTCACCTCAAGAGTATGATCAGGCTGTATTCCGCTTGCAGAATCAGTACATAAAGACCTTTGCGGATGAAAATGGCGAAACAATCAAGTTTAATATGAAACCGCAGACACTGCTCGTTGACTTTGATCCCGATCGTGTTTTCGTCATGCAAGAGCAAAAGGCTCAGGTATATAATGTCAATACCGACGAAGCCGGAAACAGCAAGCTCCGTGAGCGTATTGAGGAAGAGCTGCGTATCTCTCCCGTTATCGTGATGAATAAGGATAAGATCGTCCAAATTACGGCAACGGATATCCTGAAAGCAGTTAGCGAATATTCCAAATCTCGTGGCGTCGCGGAAGAAACCATTGAAATCCCCGTAGATATGTCCCTGCTTGATATAGCGGCTATCCGTGCCGCCATTGAGCGCGAAAACGAACTTGGCTCAAAAGCTGGACTTACCATCAAGGGTGCAGATGGCGATGGTGATGATATGAATACGCCCGATGAAAATGCGCCGACAGACACAAGCGGAGAAACAGGTAAAACTACGGGAACGGAANNACGGAAACGCAAACCGATGAGCCTGCCGACACCACACAATCAGAAGAAAAGACCAAAGATGCCGTAAAACAGTTCAGATCGTATTACGCAAGAATTCTATTCTTTGCATTTCTTACAAAGAACATCGTTATTTCGCTTAACGATATTATTGATTGTATCGCTGAGCCAAATAACGCTCGCATTGCAAAAAATCTCGGAATCAGCAAAGTTGTGCTGGAAGAAATGTTGGCGCACGCCGATAAATTTGTTCTCAGTCGTTTGGATTATAAAATCCAAAACCTGAATCAGCTATCTCATGATGATAGTGTTGAACCTATCGCCCGTGCATCCGTATCCGTTCAGAAATTCGGAAAGCTCGGCGAATCCGAGGTTATCACACCGAAGCATATCTGTAAGGATATGATCGACATGATTGATGATGCTGATTTGAGAGCCGTAATGGATAACGGAAGCAAGGTGCTCGATATTGCAGGTAAGGCGGGTGAATTTGCCCTTGCCGTGTTTGAAAAGTTTATCACATTGGGATATGATAAAGAAGCATTAAAAGATGCGATTTACACCATTCCCACATCAGGCATTACCTATGAGTTCACACGTATGATATATGAAATTTTGGGATTGAACATGGATAATATCGCTTCCAAGTTCACCTCTTACAGCCTTTTGAATGTTAAGGATGAGGACGGCGATATTGATTATACCAAGATAGCGGCATTGTTAAAACAAAATAAACCATTTGATACCATTATAATGAATGATGAAATTAGAGAGGGAGATGAGATAGTGAATTTTGATATTGCAGTAGGAAACCCTCCTTATCAGGAGGAAGGATTCAATAACGGCCGTAAATTGCCGATTTACGATTCATTTATGGATATATCTTATGCAATCTCTCAGCAGGTTGTTTTGATAACTCCGGCACGTTTCTTGTTTGAAGCAGGCCAGACCGCCAAGGATTGGAACAGAAAAATGCTTAATGACGAGCATTTCAGGGTTATGATGTATGAACCCGATGCATCAACAATTTTCTCAAACGCAGAAATCAAAGGTGGCGTAGCCATATCAATGCGTAATTCAAAAAAGAAATGTGGCAAAATCGGCGTATTTACGGCCTATATGGAATTGAATAGCATCTTAAAAAAAGCAAGCACTGCCGAAGAAGGAAAAGCAAAATTGGATTCTATTATTTCCTCGCAAGGCGTTTATCGGTTCTCCAATAAACTGTTCGGAGAGTATCCAGAGGTTAAAACACTTTCGGGCAATGGAACTGGTGCAAAAATTATATCTAAGATTGTCGATTTGCTTCCGACTGTGTTTATGGATGAACCAGAAGCAGGCACGGAATGTGTAAAATTTCTTGCAAAAACAAAAGCTGGTCGTCAATTTAAGTATATTCGCAGAGAATATTTACAGGACAACCCCTACCTCGATACATTCAATGTTATGATCCCCGAGTCTAATGGCAGCGGAGCGTTTGAAACATTAGTCTCACCTCTTATCGCAGCCCCCGGAGAAGGTTCGGCTGATACATTTATTAGCATAGGTATGTTTGCAACAGAAGCTGAAGCGGAATGCTTGAGAAAGTATATCAAAACGAAGTTTGCGCGAGCACTATTGGGCGTAAAAAAGGTAACACAGCACAACCCCAAGGCAACATGGGAATATGTGCCTATGCAAGATTTTACTGCCGCATCCGACATCGATTGGAGCAAAACGATATGCGAGATTGATACTCAACTGTATGCTAAATATACCTTAACCGAGGATGAAATTACATTTATCGAAACCAAGGTTAAAGAGATGGAGTAAATCATGGGAGATACTAATTTTTTAAAAATAATATATTTTGATGAAACTTTTGTGGCAGACTATATGCAAATTATTGCTGGTGGAGAATTGAAGAAGACTACAGAATTTGTAACAGAGGCCAGTTCTGAAATTTCTAGTCACGCAGGCGCAGGAGTTGGTATTGACACAGAGATTAAAGGGCTTCCCAAGTTATTCAAATTCTTAAGCGGAGTTTCATTGAGAGCAGAAACAGATGGCGATATCGACTTGTCTCGTACTAAGGAAAAGATTGCACGTAATATTTTAGAAAACACTTTGTTGTCCGATTTTGTTGCTTTGTTAGAGGCGGATAAAAAAAGAAGCAAAAACAAAAGATGCTCGGGAATAAAGATATTTCCAAATGTGACAATGTATCCGGAGGTCAACTCTTTCTCGTACCTGATGTTGATTGCTCCGTTTTTACAGATGATGGATGGAAGAATTCCCATTGCCGCAACCGATGGCACTGAATACCATCTCGATTTATCAAAAATGGAAGATGCCATTAACAAAGGACGAGGCTACTATGAATTTGTTGCAAAAATTGATGGTGTTGAAAAAATATTCCGTTTCAATTTGGAGGCATTTCGCAACAATTATACCATGTCTGATTTGCCCAAAATGCAACTTACATATTATGGTATCAAAGTAGGGCAAATTGATAAGTCAGACTTACGTGTAGAAAAAGAGTTTGAGTTTGGAACAGGCAATACATCAAAAAGGGCTGACTATACTGGAGTTGCTTCGCAAATAGAGAGTTCTTCAAAAATCGATGTCTATGATGTTGTGTTGGCAGGTGTTATAGAAGGCAATGAACAAAATTAATATTTTTTGGGGATCGGACGAAGTATTTGCTGAAGCAACTAATGGATTGACTGATTTTAATTATTTGACCGATGTTTTGGAACACATTAGGAAAGAAAAGTTAGTTATTGCTGGTCATGTTCCCGATAAACCCGACGATCCAATGAAAGTTGAAAACTTGATAGTTCACACCGATGATTACGGAGGTATAAATGAATGGGCTATGTTGGGCTTTACCAATAATATTTTGCAAAATCTTCGTGTGGACATCTATAATTTATGGTTGTGCAATCCGCCAAAACAGATATACCAAGATATTAGGAGAAACTTTAGCGAGGAAACCATAGATGAACACCCTGCTATTTATCCAGGAATAGAATTAAATGCGTTAAAGAAGATGGCTACGGAATTCGATAGCCATGTAATTGGTCAATCCCATGTAATAAAAACAGCGCTTTCAGCAATATATGGTTTAAGAATTCCAAGCAGGAAAAGGCCTGTTACATTGCTTTTTTTAGGTGATTCAGGTATTGGAAAAACAGCTGCAGCAAAGTTTATAAGTGATTGCATTGGAAAAGAAATGGTTAGAATTCAGTTTTCGATGCAGCAGACTACAACGGCATACCAATACATTTTCGGCGCAGAACACGGTGAAGATAGTTTGGCAAGAGCGTTAATTCGCAGAAATTCCAATGTAGTTTTGCTTGATGAGTTTGATAAGGTGCCTCCTGCTTTTTATAACGCGTTCTATCAAATGTTTGATGAGGGAATGTTTGTCGACTCAAATTATTCGGTTGACGTTTCTAAGTGTGTCATTATATGTACGACTAATTACACAACGGAGGAAGAAGCTGAGAAAAATTTAGGTGCACCTATATATTCAAGATTTTCCAAAGTAATAAAATTTGTACCTATCAGTGTAGAAAATAAATTGCAAATAGCAGAAAACTGCTACGAAAGTGTTTTGGGAGATGTTCAAGAAGAAGATCGTGCGCTAATCGTCGATAATAATATCCTTGCTTTTTTCAAAGAACACATTAAAAATGGTAGTTATCCTAATATTCGAATGTTGAAAAACGACATTGAGGATGCTATCTATTTTGAAATATTAAGAAAGAGAAATATTTTGTAGTAGATGCTGGACTTCCTTTGGCTTTTGTGATATTGTGTTTGCTACCAAAAGGAGGTAGTACATATGATACCGAAGAAACAAGTAAATAGCAAAAACAAAAAGAGCGACTTTATAACGGAGATCTCCGTTGTGAAGCCGCTCTTCACTTATGCGGAGGTGAGATTAAGATGACAACACTTGAAGATTTATACTACGGCAACATCAGTCCCTACGAAAGGTACATAAAGCGTGGTTCGAGGGTTGACCAACTCATCAAGCTCATATGTAAAAACGAGGAAAGTTTAACGGCAACACTGACCGAAAAGCAAAAAGAAACCTTTGAAAAATTTAAAGACTGTCAAAATGAACTATCGGGTGTAACTGAACAAGATGCTTTTAGAGATGGGTTTATCCTTGCCGTTCGCATAATGGTAGAAGTGATGCAAGGCTTGGAGGAGGTCGAGGATATATGAAAAGAATAATTATCTTTCTTCTCTGTTGTGAGGTGCTTGTGAGCTTGGCAGGATGCGGTGTAAATAACGCACCGCATCCTATCTCTACATAGCCGTAGGCGTAACCCAAGTCAATGGAAAATTTTACGCCTGTGTGTATGAGTGAGAAAAATTACGGTGGATAAAATAATTCCTACGAACAATCGGTAGGCTTGTTTTTTCAAATTTTTAAAAATAGGTTGCATTTGTCCTATGTTTTGGATATAATAATAGCAGAGGTGATAAAAATGATGGTGAATACCGACTATTTAGTTCCTATGACTGAGGCAAATCAGAATTTCTCACGAGTTGTTCGCACCGTTGACGAAAACGGACTGGCTGTTATTTTAAAAAATAATAAGCCGAGATATGTTGTTGTAGATTTTGAAGAGTATAACACTATTTCCGCAGCTATGCAAATGCGCAAAGCAAAAATTGACGGTCTCGCCGATAAACTGATTGATGAAAATATGGAAGCGTTATTGGAGCTTAGTAAATAATGATACTTTTAACGGTTGAAGAAATATCCGCCCTTCATGACAAACTCATTGAACGGACAGGCGGCAGTCACGGACTTAGAGATCAAAGTCTTTTAGAATCGGCGGTCTATAGTGCCATGTCAGGTTTCGGGGATAATGAAGCGTATCCTTCTGTAGAAGAAAAGGCAGCAAGACTTATGTTTTCCCTCACAAACAACCACGCTTTTGTAGATGGAAACAAGCGAATCGGTGTGCTTACGATGTTAATGACTCTACAGCTTAACAATGTTAAAATAAAATACACGCAAACCGAGCTTATTTCCCTTGGCCTTTCGGTAGCGGATGGCAAAACAAAATATACCGAAATACTTGATTGGATTATGGAACACAAAAATTAATTATATAAAAATAAGCATAAAACTACCCACCGGATACGGCGGTTCAAAACGGAACTTTGCCATATCCCCGTGGGTATTTTTTGGCTTTGTAGGCGTTTGTTTTATCTCAGACGCCCTACGACTCGATGAATCTATTTCTGTTCGGTTGTACGGGGGTTAATCATTAACCTCAATAATTTTCAGGGCTTCTTCTGCCTTTAATTCGCCGCGGAGATACTGATCCCGTGCCGCCGAAGCAACTTCGCTTTAATCCCAATATGTTTCAATAGATATTCCTTTGGGAAGTTGCTTAAGGGCATAGGCGGCGCGCTCATATCGTTTATACATTTTCTGTTTAGTGCGTTCGAATGCCTTCAAAACAGGATCCGTGTCAACAGCAATTTTATGCTTGATTATCGGTGCAATTTCCTTGCAGGTCTTTCCGTTACTGATAACTCTATCACAATACCGAGTTGCTTTTCTTGTTTTTGGAATAAAATATTGTCCGCAATAAAAGCATCGGGCAACATTTGGATTGGAATTCAAATAGTTGATCAAAAGGAATTGAAAATAATTTTTAATAGACCTAAAGCGGTATTCCGTCTTAATAGTGCCGGTAAAGGTATAGCATTGTGTAAATGTCCCTTGGGCAAGATTTGCATACTTATCCTCAAAATCCAAGGGAATACCAAAAGACAGGTCTTCCAAGACTTCCCGAAGTTGAATATAAGAAATTACCGGCTCAGTAATATGTTCGCAAATTTCATATTTTGCGTTATACACATACATCGCTGTCCCATCGTCCTTGGGCGTGTGATCCAAAAGGTCAAATCGCAGCAATGAGCCGAGCGCAGGATATAGGTCTTCAATGTCATACACCAATTCGTTGGCTTCGGTCAGAAGTTTATCAAAGGTATCTAAATAGACGGTGCCGTAATTCTCGGGATCGCCATCATCCTCTGTCTTTTCTGCCAGTTCTTCGATTTTTATTAACGAATCCAGATAGGTATTAAAATCCAACTCCGCAAACCATATGAGCTCAGCACCAATGGTTGTTTCATCAAGTACATTCTCGCCCTTGTTCGTAACAAGGGTTCTTTTTATTATACCGTCCTTTTGCAGTGTTATATAAAGTCCCGGTGTTCTTTGCATCTAACGATCCCTCCTTTTGTCTAAAAGTAAACTTTTGCATTTTTTGAAAAATCACTCTTTTATTTAGAAAAAGTGCTTTACTTTTTACAATTATATCACGGTCGGGCAGAAATGAAAAGTCTGACCTTACAACTAAACAGCCTGCCGACAGGATATGAGTGGGCGGCCTTCGGCGATGACAGCAGTTTGCGAAAACTGTGCCGAGAGAGAAAGACGCACTTCGGTGTGTTCCGAAAGGACTCGGCAAGCGAAGGTTTGTCCTCAACACTACACGGTCGAAAAAAGAGCGTAGGAACAATGTCGGGCGTACAGGTAAAATCTGCGGAGAAGCGAGGAAGGCTTATAAACTTTCTCTTGTAAGAAACAGTCGTTATCTGCAGTTGTAGGCATTATTTAATTGCTTGCAGCGGGGGCAAGAGGTGCTCCTGCAAAAATAAACACCGTTCGGTTTTTCGGGAGCGGTAAAAAGTTATTTTTAAAAGGTGGGATGTTTATGATTGTTTTAAAAGAATTCTTAAAACAAAACTGAAAGGAGAGGGTAAAATGCCAACCGAAAAAACGCTGTCGCTTGTGCGGATGTCGGATGTGCGGCTGCAAGAAGTTAAATGGCTTTGGAAACCGTATATTCCGTTTGGGAAGCTGACAATTATTCAGGGCGATCCGGGCGAGGGCAAAACAACGCTTGCTTTAAGACTTGCCGCCGCCTGCTCTTCCGGCACGGCTTTGCCCGGTATGGAAATTGCGCAACCGTTTAATGTGATTTATCAAACGGCGGAGGACGGACTCGGAGACACTGTTAAGCCAAGGCTTATGGAGGCCGGCGCAGACGAAAGCCGAGTTCTGAATATTTGCGAAGATACCGCTGCGCTTTCTCTTTCGGACGAACGCATTGAGCAGGCGATTAAACAGACCGACGCTAAGCTGATGATCCTCGATCCGATTCAGGGGTACATCGGAGAACGCATTGATATAAACCGCGCTAATGAGATTCGCTCGGTATTAAAAAAGGTTGCTGCCGTTGCCGAGCGCACAGGCTGTGCCATTGTTATGGTAGGCCACCTTAATAAAGCGCAAGGTTCAAACAGCGCTTACCGTGGCTTGGGTTCCATAGACTTCCGAGCCGCCGCAAGGAGCGTTTTGCTTGTAGGCAGACTTCGCAAGGAACCGAATGTCCGTGTAATGGTGCACGATAAATCTTCGTTGGTGCCGGAGGGGAAAACCGTTGCTTTTAACCTCGGTAATGAAGAAGGGTTTTATTGGCTTGACGGCTACGGCGATATTACCGCCGAGGAATTGCTTAGCGGATTTTCGCATGATACCAAAACGGCGTTGGCGGAAAACCTGATTCGTGATCTGTTAGCCGACGGTAAAGAGGTGACGGCAGAAAGAATATTTAAAACCGCCGCCGATAAAAACATTTCACGGCGCACTGTGAATGAGGCAAAGAAAAACATTAACGGTATTACCACCCGAAAGGTGGGCAAGGGCTGGGCGTGGTCAATACCCGAATAAAGATTGCAACATTGCAGAGTGTTTCAAATGCATTGTAAAAAGCAGATGACAATGGGAGTGTGCTGCATTGTTGCATTCTTCTTTTCTGCCGTGTGTGAGGGCACTGTTTGCCCCGTGCGGCAAAGCAACGAAAAAAACGGATAAACATCGGCTGCGTCTTAAAAGCCAAATTTGCGCCCAAAACAGGGACGACAGAATTTCCGTTTAATTTGGTACGGCACCTTGGTGCCGTTTATTGCGAGTTTCGCCTTTGTGTTACGAACCGCCGGTTTCGGCGGCCGCACCAAAGGCGGTCGGGCTAAGCCCATACCCCTATTATTTTTTAGAAAGGACCAAAACGACAGTGGCTAAAACCGAAATTTTAAAATTCAGGGTAACACCCGAAGAAAAAGAAATCATTATCCGAAAGGCGCTGTCCTCGTACAAATCGGTCAGTCGCTATCTCAGGGACTGTGCTTTAGAAAAACCGATTACCGTGATAAACGGTGCGGACAGCATTGCCGAGGAACTTAGACGCATCGGCAATAATGTAAATCAAATTACCCGTGCGGTAAACGCGGGTTTTGTTACCGCAGCGGATCTTACCGAAACAAGAAAGGGGTTGAAAGCGATATGGCAATCGTTAAATTTATTACTTCGGGCTGCCCGATGAATAATATCTTTCCTTATGTAACAAGGGACGAGGCGACCGAGCAAAGACTGATCAGCGGAATTGGCTGCTCGCCCGACACGGCGCTTGAAGAATTCCGCTACATCAAACAAAAGTACGGCAAAGAGGACGGCAGAAGCTACTATCACATTGTGCAATCCTTTTCACCGGACGATAACCTAACACCCGAAACAGCGCACGAAATAGGACTTAAATTTGCCGAGTACTTTCCGGGGTTTCAAATTTTGATTGCGACACACTGCAACACCGGAAACATTCACAATCACCTGATTATGAATTCGGTCAGTTTCGAAAACGGCAAAAAGTTTCATCAAAGCCGTGACGGGCTTTTGCAGGTGAAAGCGTATTCCAATAAGCTTTGTCGGGAATACGGTCTTAGCGTTACCGAAGAAAAATGCAGCTATGGCAAATGGCCGGAATGGAAAAAGATGCTGTGCCGATATGCTTTGTTTGCGATAAGCAATTCCGATACCAAGGAGGAATTTATTGCGTGTATGCGTGAACACGGCTACAAGGTCAAGTGGGAGGATAAGTATAAATATATCACCTTCACTACACCCGATAATCACATTTGCCGCGACAAAGGTTTGTTCGACGAGAGATTGCTTAAAGATAACCTTGAAGTGTATTTTGCGCTCGGCGGCGTTAACAGCGAACTTTATGACGAGTATATGAGTTATGCAACGCCTGCGCATAAAGTACAGGCGAGTATGACGGTAACAACAGGGCTAATCTCAATGCTCGGCGATTTGTTATCCATAGCGCCGCCTGAGAGCGATTTTGAACCGCACCCCGTAAAGGAACTGAGTACCGCCGAAAGGCTGCGGCTTGAAAAAATCCTCGGCAGAAAGATATCTCCGAGGTGCTTTGCCTGCTATTCAACACAAGAGGAATACGAGCAGGGGATGTCTTTGATTTTGTAAAGAAAAGTGGTGAATGAAAATTTACTGTGCTAAGCGAAACGGCGTGAGCATAGTATGTATTATCAAAGAAAAGAACCGAAAGGCAGGCGACCGCACCGTGGGAAAGATTAGACTGAACTATTCGTTCAATAATCCAAACTCGGTGGAGGACACCGCCGAAATGCTTTTAAAACTTTTTATAGAGGCAAACAAGCCAATGGTTGAAAAAGCGATAAAAACCGCTGTTCAGAACAGCGAAAAAACAATGAGCCATTCTGCGTAAAAGCGGAATGGCTTTTATAAAAAAGAATAGCGATTATTCGCTGGACTTGTGAAAACGATTGTGGTATTGTGTTGTCACAAAATCGCAGGAAAGGAGAAATTTTTATGAATATAGCGGCTTACTGCCGGGTATCAACCGAAAAGGAAGACCAGTTAAATTCGCTGGAAGCGCAGAAAAACTTTTTTAAGGAATACACCGACCGTTCGGGGGACAGGCTTGTAAAACTGTATGCCGACGAAGGCTTATCGGGAACAAAAATTAAAAACCGTAAGCAATTTTTAAAAATGATGACTGACGCCGAAAGCGGACTGTTTGATATGGTGGTTGTAAAAGATATCTCGCGCTTTGCGAGAAATACCGTTGACCTGCTCCAGAACATAAGAAAATTAAAATCGCTCGGCATAGAAACGCAGTTTTTAACAGCGAATATGACAAGTATGGGCAACAGCGAATTTGTGCTTACCGTGTTCGGTGCTTTAGCGCAGGAGGAAAGCGCAAACACATCCAAGCGTGTAAAGTTTGGCAAAAAGATAAACGCCGAAAAAGGCAGAGTTCCGAACATTGTGTTCGGGTACGATAAAAAAATAGGCGACTATTTTAATCTGACGATCAACAAAGCGGAGGCCGATGTGGTTCGTCGGATTTACCGGTGGTATTTAAACGAGGGCTACGGCGCGGCTAAAATAGCCGCTATGCTGAATGCCCGTGGAATCAAAACCAAACGGGGGTGTAAGTGGTCGCAAAATGCGGTCTGCCGAATTCTTGAAAACGAGCTGTACACTGGAAAAATCGTAAACGGAAAAGAAGAGGTTTCCGACTTTCTTACCGGCAAACGTACCTTAAAAAATGAGGATGAGTGGTATGTGGCGAACCGCCCCGACCTTCGCATTATCAGTGATGAGGACTTTGCCGAGGCAGGAAGGCTTAAAGCGGATCGGGGTAAAAAATTTCGGGTTGATAAAGAGCGACACAGCAATCAGCATCTTTTTTCCACGCTGATAAAATGCAAGGACTGCGGCTGGTCGTTCAGAAGATGCGTGCGTACTTATAAAAACACCTATGTCAGGTGGGTCTGCTCGGGGCATAACAGAGGTGCGGACAGTTGCCCCAATGCCGTATCGGTTGATGAAAACGAACTGATAGAGGTTATCGAGCAGTATTTTGCGAACATACTTAAAAGCAAGAGAAATGTTACCGAATATGTGGTAAACGAATTTCAAAAGGTGTACCGTGCTAAAGATGAAAATGTTGCTTACGAAAAAGAACTGCGCACAGCGATTGAAAAACTGAAGCGCAACCGCCAAAAGTATATGGATATGTATACCGACGACCTTATTACCCGTGAGGAATTGAACGCAAAAATCGGCGGGGACAAGCAGGAGATGAACAGGCTGCAGGAGGAGCTTAAAATGGTGGAACAGCACCTTACCAAAGGCGACCGACTGCAAATGATACTCGCCGACACCTTTAAAGAAATTGAGGACATCAGCAATTTAAGGGCAATTACCAACGCACAGCTAAGACGGGTGATAGACAGAATAGAGGTTGACCGAAACGGAAACGTTGAGGTCTTCCTCAAACTCTTTAGAGAATTAGGGCTTGACGAAACCGTTCGTATTTGTAACAGCCGTACATAAGGATGTTACGGTGCGGCTTAAGGATATTGACAGAGGTCTTTTTGACAATGTCAAGACAGTTCTTGAAAAAAATAAATCCGAACGCCATATCAGGGGAGGACTTGCAACAAAAAGGAAGTATTCAAAAGCATAAAAACAGCCTTTCGGTTTAAAATCACCGAAAGGCTGTTTTTTTCTCAATCAGTAAAGCTTTAAATCTATCCAAAGATTTTCGTAATAGTTTCTGATTTTCGGGTCAATATCGTGATAATACTGAACCTTAGGCATATCCTCTTTTTTAGGATACAGGATTTCATTTTGATAGTAGCAATAATCTTCGTTTTTTATTACCGCCGAATTAGGGGAGGCATAGCCGATATATTCTGCATTAGCAAGAGCGATTTCGGGCTCTAACAGGAAATTGATATAAAGCTGAGCCGCTTCTAAATGCTTTACGCTCGATGGGATACAAACGGCGTCAACGAATATATTCGTTCCCTCTTTAGGATAATAAAATCCCAAATCCTCATTGTTTTCAAGCATTGTAAGATAATCGCCTGCATAGTAAGGACCGATAGCCGCTTCTCCTGTTTCCATTTTGCCGTAAATCTCGTCCATAACATAGGACTGCAAAACGCTTTTTCCTTTTTTAAGCAGATTAGCCGCCTTGTCCCAATCGGCTTTGTTTGTTGAATTAAGGTCTTGCCCTAATATCATCTGAGCGGTCATAAATCCGTCGCGCGGATTTGAAAAATTAAGCGCCATATCCTGATACTTTTTGTTCCATAATGATTTCCATGAATGCTCAGGCTCGCCTATAAGCGCCTTGTTATAAATAACTCCTACCATTCCGACATTAAAAGTAACCGAATATTCGTTGTTTTTATCGTAAAACAGGTTTTTATATTCGTCCTTAATGTATTTATAGTTGGAAAGCTTGCTGACATCGAATTTTGTAAGCATATTTTCGTTTTTAAGGCGCTCTATCATATAATCCGAGGGAATAATTATGTCGTATGAAACACCGCCGTTTTTAAGCTGGGAATACATCGTCTCGTTGCTTTCAAAGGTTGAGTAATTAACCTTAATTCCTGTCAGCTTTTCAAATTCGCGGTTGACATCAATGCTTCCGTCAGACCCGTCGGAGATATATTCGCCCCAGTTGTAAACATTAAGCTCTGTTCCCGCAAGGTCTTTTGTATAGGTTCCTTTAAGGTCAAGCTCGGCATATTCATAACCGCAACCCGCAAACGAAAGACATATAACCGAAGCGCAAAGCGCGGCGCAGAGGAGTTTTTTAAAGCTTTTCATCGCTGTTCCTCCTTTGCTCGCTTTTTGACTGCAATGCGTTATATAAAACCAAAAGAACAAACACGCTTAAAAATACAAGCGTTGAAAGCGCATAGACATCAGGACCTACGGTTTTCTTTGTCATATTGTAAATTACAATCGGCAGAGTCTGATAATGTCCGCAGGTGAAATAGCTGATTACAAAATCGTCAAGCGAAAGGGTAAACGCCATAATAAAGCCCGTGAAAATTCCGTTCGAAATTGAGGGAATGATGACCTTGAAAAATGCCTGAACAGGCGTGCAACCCAAGTCTAATGCGGCTTCGTGAAGATTTTTGTCGGTCTGATTAAGTCTTGGCATAACAGATAAAATAACATAGGGTAAGTTAAATGTTATGTGAGCAATAAGAACCGTTATAAATCCCAAGGATTCTGAAAGACCGAACAGCTTTCCGATGAAAACGAATAAAAGCATAAGCGAAACGCCCGTAACGATATCGGCGTTCATCATCGGAATGTTTGTAATCGTCATAACCGCATTTTTAGAAAACTTTTTCTTAAGCGCGGTTATGCCCACTGCCGCCGCGGTGCCTAAAACTGTTGAAATAACCGCCGAAAGAACAGCGACTATAAGGGTATGCTCAAGGGCGGTGAGCATAGAGCGGTTGAAAATCAGGCTTGCGTAAGGGGCGAGCGAAAAGCTTTCGAAAACCCATACGCTGTTTCCCGAATTGAACGAGAAGAAGATCATCACCGCAACGGGTGCATAAAGAAAGAAAATTATAAGTCCTATATAAATCTTAGAGAGAGCCTTCATACCGTCACACTCCCTTCTTCATCGTCCGAAAAGCGGTTCATAACCGCAAGACATATTAAAATCATAACCATTAAAACGAGCGAAAGCGCCGAGGCTACATTATAGTATTCTGGACCTGCGCCGAAAAGGTACTCAATAGCGTCTCCGATAAGCAGAGTTTTGTTTCCGCCGAGCTTTTGCGAAATATAGAATGTGCTTACCGACGGTACAAATACCATGGTTATACCCGAAATCACCCCCGGAAGAGAAAGCGGAAAGATAACCTTTTTAAGTCTTAAAAGTCCGTTTGCTCCGAGATCCTCCGAGGCTTCAAGCAGGGAATTGTCGATTTTTGACATTACCGTATAAATCGGCAATATCATATAAGGAATAAAGTCATATACCATACCGAGTATAACAGCCCCGGGGGTATTGATTAGCTTTAATGGCGAAAGCCCAAGCTTAGCTAAAAATGTGTTTATAATACCTTTATTTGCAAGAATTGTAATCCAAGAATAGGTGCGGATAAGAAAATTCATCCACATGGGAAGCATTACAATCAGCATTATCATTCTCTGCGAGCTTATCTTCATTCTTGTCATAAAATATGACATAGGATAGGCAAGAATAAGCGTGATAACGGTGGCTATAAGAGCGTAAACAATCGAAATTAAAAATGCTTTTTTATATTTGCCGATAGAGGTTATGTTTTCGAGAGTGAAAACACCCGCATCGTTTGTCAGCGCAAAATAAACCATTATAAACAGCGGAACGATAATGAAAATCGCCGCCCATACAAGATAGGGCGCGGCTACAAGCCTTGAGCCGAAAGATTTTTTGTTCACTTCCTCATTCCTCCTCTTCGGCCTGAACATCAGAGAGATGATCCATCTCTTCGCTGTAAGAGCTGTAATCGCCGTAGAGTCCGGAATATTCGGATTTTTTCATTATATGAATTGCGTCGGGCTCAATATAAAGGCCGACTTCTTCTCCTACCTTATGTTCATCGGTAGTCTGAATCATCCATTTAAAACCGCCTATATCTACTATTATTTCATAATGCACGCCTAAGAAATCAACTGAGGTGACAGTTCCTGTCAGCATGCCTTTGGATTTTTCAACAATATCGACATCCTCGGGTCTTACAACCGCGTCGATAGGCTCATTTTCCTCAAAGCCTTTGTCAAGGCAGACAAACGTCTGTCCAGAGAAATTGACCGAGAAGTCTTTTAGCATTACACCGTCAAGAATATTCGACTCACCGATAAAATCCGCTACAAACGCATTCTGCGGCTCATTATAAATATCCTGAGGAGTTCCGACCTGCTGGATTTTTCCCTTATCCATAACTACGACCCTGTCGGAAAGCGTTAAAGCCTCCTCCTGATCGTGGGTTACGAAAATAAAGGTAATCCCGAGCTGGCGCTGAATATTTCTTAATTCCTTCTGCATATCCTTTCTGAGCTTTAAGTCAAGCGCCGCGAGCGGCTCGTCAAGAAGAAGAACCTTCGGCTTGTTAGCTATTGCGCGCGCTATCGCGACTCTTTGCTGCTGACCGCCCGAAAGGGTATTGATTCTGCGCTTTTCAAAGCCCTCAAGATTTACAAGGCTAAGCATTTCTTTAACGCTTTTTTTGATTTCATCCTCACTGATTTTTTTGATACGCATTCCGAATGCGATATTGTCATACACATTCAGATGAGGAAAAAGCGCATAGCGCTGAAAAATGGTGTTCACCTGCCGTTTATATGCCGGAACACCGCTGATGTCGCGACCTTCGAAAATAAGCTCGCCTTCATCCGGCTCGAGAAATCCTGCGATAATCCGCAGAGTGGTGGTCTTGCCGCAGCCCGATGGACCTAAAAGAGTGATAAATTCCTTGTCTTTAATAGAAAGGTCCAGCCCGTCAAGCACCTGCTCGCCGTCAAAGGTTACGTGAATATCCTTAAGGTCAATGATATTCTGTTTTTCCATTTTTTGCATCCCCCTTTGTTCACGCACGAAGCATAGGCAATTAAAATAATTACCTGAACAGTAGTAAAATTTACGTTTACCCTGTGATGCCCGCGGATACGCCCTGCAATGCCCTGAACAAAGGGTTTTTCGCAGCATATTATTGCTACGGCACTGCTCCATTATCCGCGCACCGAAAAATTCCGGCTTTATAACTACACAGATGCGAAAAAAGCGTCAGAATATAAAATCCTAACAATTTATGAATATAACTCAAAAACCCTGTAATGTCAAGAAAAATTTGCGTTAAATTCGAAAAAAATATTACAAAATATCAGATAAGGTTTAAAATGCTCTTTTTTTCTTTGATTTACTCGTTTTTCCTCGCTTTTTATCATAAAAAATCTGCTTAGGTTTTTTGAAAACCTAAGCAGATTTATAGCGAAAAGAGTATAGCTTTTATCTGTCGTTCTGCTTGCTCTTGTTCTGGCTGTTCTGATTTTTCTTGGACTTAGAAGACTGTTCTTTCTTGTTCTTGTTGTTTTCCATTGAAAATCACCCCGCTTTCAAAAGTATTATTGGTATTTGAAAGCGAAATATTCTGAATTTAAAAAAATAAATTCATTGCGTTTTCGAATGTGGCTTCAAGAACCTCTTCGTAGGAAATATTTCTTATCTCGGCTAACCTTTTTGCGGTGTATTCAATCATTGCGGAATTGCAAAGCTTTCCGCGAAACGGCTCGGGAGCAAGATAGGGGCAATCGGTTTCAAGCAAAATTCTGTCAAGCGGAAGCTCTTTTGCAACCTCGGGCAGCCTTTTTGCGTTTTTAAAGGTTATTACGCCGCCTATTCCGATATACATTCCGAGGCTCACAATTTCTCTTGCAGTTTCGGGACTTCCCGAAAAGCAATGAACAACGCCTTTGGGTCTATGCTTTTTAAGAAGCTCTAAGGTGTCCGCATGGGCGTCCCTGTCATGAACGATTACAGGTAAATTCAGTTCCTTTGAGAGAATAAGCTGTTTTTCAAATACCTGCTTTTGTTTTTCGGCGGAGGTTGGGTCAAAATAATAATCAAACCCGATTTCGCCTACTGCAACGCATTTTTCATGCTTTGACATTTCCTTTATAAAATCGGTGTCGCAAACTTCGTCCATGTTTTCGGGGTGAATTCCTGCCGCAAAATAAATATAGTCATATTTTTCGGCAAGCTTTTTTGAGCGCAGTGAAGAGGGCATATCTACTCCGCAGGTAATAACTCTTCCAACATTCCTGCTTTCAAGCGAAGATAATAATTCGTCTCGCACCTCATCGAATTTTATATCGTCATAATGAGAATGGGTATCGAAAATTTTTGCCATTTTATCTTACCTTTGAGCCCGCCTTGATCCCGTCGGCAAAAATAACCTTAATTTTCTCATCGCTGTCGGCCGCAAGAATCATTCCGTTTGACTCTACTCCGCAAAGCTTCGCAGGCTTAAGATTTGACACTACTATAACTGTATGGCCGATTAAGTCCTCGGGAGAATAATGCTCGGCAATTCCCGAGACCACTGTGCGGTCAGTGCCCGAGCCATCGTCAAGAGTGAGCTTTAAAAGCTTTTTGGATTTTTTAACCGGCTCGCAGGCTTTGACTAAGGCTGTTTTAAGCTCAACCTTTGCGAAATCCTCAATTGAAATTTCTGAGAGCTTAACGGTGTTTTCGCTTTTATTTTCCTTTTCCTTTGCAAGCTCCTCGGAAATTTCCTTAAGCTCCTTTTCGGTATCAAGCCTTGCAAAAAGCGCAAATGCTGTGCCTACGGAAAATTCCTTAGTATTTCCGAAAGCAAGCGTTTTGTCGGCGGTATTTAATTGCTCCGCAATTTTCTTAGAGCAATCGGGAATAATCGGGCAAAGCATAATTCCTAAAAGTCTTATGCACTCAAGAAGATTGTAAAGAACCTCTTCGAGGCGGCCTGATTTCGTTTCGTCCTTTGCAAGCGCCCAAGGAGCGGTCTCGTCGATATACTTATTACAGCGCTTTGCAAGGTTAATAACCGCGTTGCAGGCGTCGGAATTATGATATTCGTCCATTAAGGAGTAATATTTCTTTACGGTTTCTTCTGCAAAGCTTATAAGCTCTTTGTCTATTTCCTCTGAGATATTTCCTGCTTTGACCTTGCCGCCGAAATACTTGTTTGTCATTGCAACCGTTCGGTTTACAAGATTTCCTAAGGTATTTGCAAGGTCGGAATTATATTTTGTGATAAAGGATTCGTAGGTAATAGCGCCGTCCTGAGTGAACGGGATTTCCGAAAGCAGATAGTATCTTACAGCATCCGCACCGTATCTCTTGCTTAAGTAGTCGGCATAAATGATGTTGCCCTTTGATTTTGACATTTTGTCCTCGCCCGTAAGCACCCAAGGGTGACCCAAAACCTGTTTTGGAAGCGGCAAATCGAGAGCCATAAGAATAATCGGCCAGTAAATTGTATGGAAACGGACGATATCCTTTCCTATAACATGTAAATCCGCAGGCCAAAGCTTTTTAAACTGCTCGCTGCTTCCGTCGGGGTCATAGCCGATTCCGGTTATATAATTTGTAAGCGCGTCAATCCAAACATAAATAACATGCCTGTCGTCAAAAGAAACGGGAACGCCCCATTTAAAGGTTGACCTTGAAACGCAAAGATCCGAAAGCCCGGGCTTTAAGAAGTTGTTTATCATTTCGTTCTTTCTTGATTCGGGCTTTATAAAATCGGGATTTTGCTCATAGTATTCAAGCAGTCTGTCCTGATATTTTGAAAGCTTTAAGAAATAAGCCTCTTCCTTTGCGTCGGTAACCTCTCTTCCGCAGTCGGGGCACTTGCCGTCAACAAGCTGAGAGGGGGTGAAGAAGGACTCGCAGGGAACGCAGTATTTTCCCTCGTATGTTCCCTTGTAGATATCGCCTTTATCATAAAGCTTTTTAAAGATTTTCTGAACCGTTCTTTCGTGGTCCTCGTCCGTAGTTCTTATAAACTTGTCATATTCGGTGTTAAGACTGTCCCATACCTCTTTGATTTTTGAGGAAACATTGTCAACATATTCCTTAGGAGATATTCCTGCGGCCTTTGCCTTTTCTTCAATCTTCTGTCCGTGCTCGTCGGAGCCGGTCTGTAAGAACACCTCGTAGCCCATCATTTTTTTGTAACGGGAAATCATATCCGCTAAAACAATATCGTAAGCGTTGCCTATATGCGGCTTGCTCGATGTATAAGCAATAGCGGTTGTAATATAGAATTTCTTTTTTTCACACATAATATATTATCTCCTTACGGCTTGATTATAAGATAAATCAAAATTGATATGAGCGCCGAACCGCTGCTGTATAAAAGCGGCAGATAGGACGCAAGGTCGCCCGAATTGCCCTTTATAGCGGAATAATAAACCATAAATATTATTCCGAAGCAGCTTAAAAGCGTATATATAAATGAAAGCAGATTGTTGCTCTTCTTTATTTTAGAGGCGCTGTTCATAATAGAAATAAATGTAAGCTGACCGCTTCTGAATGCCGCGGGAGCAGAAGAAACGGGTGTTTTGACAGACAGCGTTTTATACATGTGAACTCCCGCATTGCTCATTATTTTAACGGAATTTGAATACAGTCCGAAATAATCGCAGAGCATTTCCTCGTTGATATTGGGGTCGGAGTTGTTTATAAGCACCGTAACTCCGAGATTTGTAAGATACCTTAACTGCCTAACGACATTTTCATCAACATCATATCTGACAATAAGCAACGCGCAGGCGGTGTTCTTGCTTGCTACATAAATCGGGAAGCACCCGTTATGAAGAATTTTTCTGTCTATTTCTATGCTCGGTATATCAATTCCGTGCGCTTCCATAAGGGTGCGGTTTCCGATAAATAAAAGCTCATTATCGACCCAGCCCGAAAGTCCTAACCTTTCCTCGTATTTAACGGTGTCGGAATCGGGGAGAGTATAAGCGGAATTGGTTTTAAGTATCTTTTTGAAAATCGGGGCGAGAGTGCTTGAAACCGCCTCCGTAAGAGACGCCGCACGGGCTAAGGTATCGTCGATATTATTATTTGCGAGTACCTTAAGGTTTTGAAGAGTTATTGTTCCTGCAGGAAAGAGGTCACAGGATGACATAACTATCGCGTTTGCCATTTCAAGTCTTTCCGCCGCGGCTTTTCCTGCAATCATTGCGCCTTTTCTGTTAAGCTTTGCGGCGGCGCTGAAATTCGGTAAAACCTCTATGAAGAACAAAGTTGGAATAGAAATAAAGCTTAAAACCGCTCCGAATATAAATGACGCGGTGAGCAAGTTTTTAGTGACCGTATATCCTATTATAGCGGAAGCAATTCCCGATATTATTCCGAAAACGGTAAGAATTCTTAGCTTGCCGTTTAAAATTGTTCCGAATTTAAGATATTTAACATAATCTCCGGCAAAGTCTGTAGGATGGGAAACCGCTATAAGTGCGTCTCCCTCTATAGCGTTTTTAGCCATTGCAAATGCCGCGCCGCGGTCGGAAATAAGCGAAACCGCTTTTTTCGGCTTTTTCGTTGCTATCTGCTTTAAATTGGAAAGCTCGTATGACCTTCTGAAAAACAGCGTGAGCGCTCTTATGAAAAGCAGCATTAAAAGCAATACCGCCGAATAAACACAGGAAATTTCAAGCTTGCTTTCTTTTGTAAAGCAGGTGACCAAGCAATTTGCAAGTAAACCTACGCTTGAAAAGAAACACGCAACATCGCTTGAGCACTGCTTTTTAAACATATTTTTAAGCGATAAAACAATATCACGGTTTGCAATAAGCGAAATCAGCGAAAAAGAAGTAAGGATAATTGAAAGGATTTTCGGAAAATCCTCGTTTAAAACGCTGAGAGGCGGAATTAAGAATAAAAGTCCGAATAAGAACATAAATCCAGAAACGACGGCTTTAAGAAAAGCCGAGCGTTTTTTAACGGAATAGTTCCTTAAAAACTTTTTCGAATCCTCAAGAGAGGTAAATTCGTCATCTTCGGGTCTTAAAGTCTCAAATTCCTCTTCCTCAAGGTCCGTCTGAGAGGGAACGGATTTTGAAACAGCCTCGGAAAAAAGCTCGCTTTTAATGTCGAGAGGCTGGGTCATGTTGCTTATTATAACAGTTCCGGTGTTCTGATCGTCGCCTTTAACAGGGGTAAATCTTACAGTCGCGGTCTTTGAAATATCTTCGTTTATTTCAGGCTCGGGCTTTAATGAAGAATCCGAATCAATATCCGAAATATCGGGCTTGCTTGTGTCAAGCTCCTCAATTTCTGCGCCCTGCTCCTTAAGCTCGTTTAATATATCGTTAGTGCTGTGCGCGTTTTTAGATTCGTTGACAAGCTCGGTAAAAGCCTGAGTTCTTTTGTCAGCAGGCTTTTCTGTCTCGGTCGGTTTTAAGCCGACATTCTCTATCTTTTTTCCGAGACTGTCAAAGGTCATATTGCATTTTTTCGAAAGATCGTCAAGCGCGCGGTCGCTTTCGCTGCGCAGAATTTCCGAAACCGATTCAAGGGTATAATCGCTCGGTCGGTTTTTCGAGAAATCCTTTCCGCTGTCATCAACCGTGTAAGGACTGCATTTTTCAAGCAGACTTTTGTCCTTATGGACTATCGCTGAATCGACATCTATGCAAAACTGCTCGTTTTCATTTACAAATTCATGCTTTTTGGGCATGTAGGTTATAGGATGATCGTGGTTTTCCTCTGCCGGAAGCAGACTTCCGTTTTCCCTTATATCGGGTTTAAAAATATTATCCTCGTTTATTTCGGGGCTTACTTCCTTGACATCGGGGAACATTCCGACGGTTGAATAAACCTTGTTCGAATCGAATTCCTCTTCGTCATTCTGCTCGTCCTTTTGTTCGGTAAATGTGTCCTCCGGCTCTTTTTCCTCCTCGGAGTTTTCCGCCTGAGCCGAAAGCATTCGCTGCTTTAAAGCCTCCAAAGGATTTGATTTTGAGGGAACCGCCGTTGAAATCACGCCTGTTTTGAGCGAGGAGAGCACCTCGTTCGGTGTCAGCGCATGCGAGGGCTTAAAGGCGGGAAATTTGATTTCTTCCTTTTTTGCCTCGTGATAAAGGCTTTCCTCCATGCTGTCAAGGTCTAACAGCTCGTCCTGTTCCTTTTTAGATTTCTTAAATAATCCCATTATCTGTTATTCACCCACATTATTTTCTGTTTCTGAATACTTCGTACATAAGAAGTCCTGCCGCAACCGAGGCGTTAAGCGAGTTTATCTTTCCGCGCATCGGCAGACTGATTATTTTATCGCATTTTTTCGCGGTAAGCGTTCCGATACCCTTGCCCTCGTTTCCTATCACTATCGCGCAGGGAACGGTGTAATCGGTTAATTTAAAATCCTCTCCGTCCATATCAGCGCCGAACACCCAAACGCCCTTGCTTTTAAGCAAATCAATTGTGTTTGCAATATTGGTTACCCTTGCAACCTTCATATATTCGAGTGCTCCTGCCGAGGTTTTTGCAACCGTCGGGTTAAGGGAAGCGGATCTGCGCTTCGGAATGATTATTCCGTGAACTCCGCAGCATTCGGCGGTTCTTATAATCGCGCCTAAATTGTGGGGGTCCTCAATTTCATCGCAGATAACGATAAAAGGCGCTTCGTTTCTCTCTTCGGCGGTTTTAAGAATGTCCTCAACTGTTGAATATTCTCTGGTTGCAAGCATTACAGCAACGCCCTGATGATTGTTATGACTGCAGAAATAATCCATTTTCTGAGGGCTTATTTCCTTTATTAAAATTCCTCTTTCGGAGCATTTTGCTATAATTGCCGCAACTGTTCCGCCGCCTGCTCCGTGAGCAACCAAAAGCCTGTCGATTTCCTTTCCCGACTTTAAAGCTTCCATAACAGGATTTCTGCCGCAGATTATATTGTCATTATGTTCTTTTTCGGGGCTTGTCCCGTCGTTTTTTTCTCTGTACATATTTACTCCATTTTAATTTAATTAAAATTATTATAACATACATATTAAAAAAATAAAAGGGGAAAATACAAAAAAGAAGGGAGCAAAACCGATGAAAATAAAAAGTATAAAAGGCTATGAACTGATTGATTCGAGAGGAAATCCGACGGTTGCCGCAAAAACCGTTTTAGAATGCGGTGCAACAGGTCTTGCAATCGTTCCGAGCGGCGCTTCTACAGGACAGTTTGAGGCACATGAGCTTCGTGACGGCGATGTAAACCGCTATAACGGCAAGGGAACGCTTAACGCAAGGGATAATATAAACGAAATCATAGCGCCTCTGCTTAAGGGAATAAATGCCTGCGAGCAGTATAAAATTGACGAAAAAATGATTGAATGCGATAATACCGAGAATAAAAGCAGACTAGGCGCAAACGCAATTTTAGCGGTTTCATTAAGCGTTGCAAGAGCGGCGGCAAACGGACTTAATATTCCGCTTTACAGATATTTAGGCGGTACAGCTAAGCCTATTCTTCCCGTGCCGATGATGAATATATTAAACGGCGGCGCGCATGCGGCAAATAATATTGATATTCAGGAATTTATGATTATGCCTATAAAGGCAAAAAGCTTTTCTCAAAGGCTTAGGATATGCTGCGAAATTTATCACACCTTAGGAAGAATTTTAAAAGCAGAGGGATTAAGCTTAGGCGTTGGCGACGAGGGCGGATTTGCGCCGAATCTTGAAAGCGATACGGACGCCGTAGGGTATCTTGTAAAGGCGATAGAAAAAAGCGGATATGACACGGGCAGTGTAAAAATAGCGCTCGACGCGGCTTCAAGCGAATGGTATAAGGACGGAAAATATATTCTTCCTAAAAGAAACGAAACCTTGGATTTCAGAGCGCTTGTGGAGTTTTACGAGGAGCTTATAAACAAATATCCCGTAATTTCGATTGAGGACGGTTTAAGCGAGACCGATTTTGACGGCTGGCATTATATGACCGAGCGCTTAGGCTCTAAAATTCAGCTTGTCGGGGACGATTTATTCGTAACCGATAAAAAGCGCCTTAAGACGGGAATAGAGAATAAAGCCGCCAATGCGATTCTTATTAAGCCCAATCAGATAGGAACTCTTTCCGAAACCTTAGATGTAATCAGATTTGCCCATAAAAACGGTTATAAGGCTGTTGTTTCCCACCGCTCGGGCGATACCGAGGATTCATTTATTGCCGATATCGCCGTAGGCATGGGAACAGGGCAGATTAAAACAGGCGCTCCGCAGAGATCCGAGCGCACCGCGAAATATAACAGGCTTCTTATGATTGAGGACGAAATAAACTAAAAAAACTGTTGACATTTTTAAGTTTAAATGATATAGTAGAGTTCGGGTCATTGTCTTTAGATAATGGCCCTATTATATTGTCTTGGAGTGAAAGAATAATGGCAGGCTACAGGTACGATACAGTCATCATAGGCGGCGGAATAGGCGGTCTTATGGCTGCATACAGACTGCGCAAAAAAGAACCCAACATGAAAATTGCCGTAACGGAGCGCGGCAATACGCTTGAAAACAGAAAATGTCCGGCAGGAAAGAATAATACCTGCGCGCATTGTAAAATTTGCTCTATAACAAGCGGATTTGCAGGCGCAGGCGCTTTTTCGGACGGAAAATTCAATCTCGGCACGGCTTACGGCGGAACATTAGGCGAGGAATTAGGCGACGATACCGCGAATAAGTACATAGCAGAGGTTGACGAGGTGCTTAACGAATACTGCACTTCCGGAATTCCGAACGTTTATAAAACAAACGATGATTTAAAGCTTAAATGTATTCAGAACAATCTGCGTCTGCTTGATATGAATGTCAAGCACCTCGGCACTGATAACAATTATCTTACAATGCAGAATCTTATCCATGCAATTGCCGCGAGCGGAACTGACCTTTACAGCTTTTATGACTGCATAAATGTCGAAAAGGAAAACGGAGCTTATAATCTTGAATATTCAAACGGTAAGGTTCTCACTGCCGATAATATCATAATCGCGACAGGCAGAGGCGGAGCAAGCTTTGTTTCCGAATTCTGCAGAAAATTTGCGGTTAAAACAAAATCAAATCATATTGATATCGGCGTAAGAGTCGAGATGAAGGATATTATCTGGAGAGAATTTTCCTCAAAAATTTATGAGCCGAAAATTCTTTATAAAACAAAGACCTTTGAGGACAGATGCAGGATGTTCTGCTTCAATCAGGGCGGACTTGTTTCTGCGGAAAATAACCACGGAATAATCACCGCAAACGGACACTCCTTTGCTCAGGCGGATAAAAAGACCGACAACTGCAACTTTGCGATTCTTTCAAGTATTCGCTTTACAGAACCCTTCAATCAGCCGACGGAGTATGCCGAAAATATTTCGAGAATTGCCAATATGATAGGCAAGGGAAATGTTCTTGTTCAGCGCTTCGGAGACCTTGTAAGAGGAAGAAGAACGAATGACCACAGGCTTGCTCAGAATACCGTTATTCCGACGCTTAAGGCTACAGCCGGCGATATTTCGCTTGCTCTTCCGCACAGAATTCTTACAAATATTATCGAGACCATTTATGCTCTTGATAAGGTAGCCCCCGGAACTGCGAACGACGATACTCTTCTTTACGGCTGCGAAAGCAAGTATTACTCTATAAGACCCGTATTTATGAACGATAAGTTTGAGCTTATAGACAATGTTTATATCATAGGCGACGGAAGCGGAATTTGCCGCGGACTTTCTCAGTCCGGAGCAATGGGTATTTATGTTGCCGATTGCATTACAGAAAAATAATTGAGAAATAAAAAACCGTCGGCAGAATGAAAAATTCTGCCGACGATTTTTGCTGTCTTATTATTTTTTAATAAGCGAAAAGATAAAAATGCTGAGTCCCAGTATCACAAGAACAATGCCTGTCGCTCGGTTTAAGGTTTTAGTCTCTGCCTTGTTTGCAAATACCGCGGCAATTCTTGCCCAGATAAAAGTGAATAAGACACATAAAATAAGTATTGTAATATCGGGCGCTCCGCCAATGGCAAAATGGGAAACAGCGCCTGTAAGTGCGGTAAATGTCATTATAAAAACGCTTGTCCCCACTGCGGTTTTAAGCTCGTATCCCAAAACAGATGTGAGAATAAGCAGCATCATCATTCCGCCGCCCGCACCGACAAAACCGCAGATAAGTCCTATTACCGTTCCGCAGACAACCGACTGCACGGCGCGCTTTTTCGCGCTTACGCTCTGCATAGCCTCTTTTGTTGTCATAACAGGGCGGACGATAAATTTAATGCCGAGCAAAAATGTCATAAACACCGAAAAATTCCCCATAGCAGAGGACGGCAAAAAGCTTGCGAGAAAGCTTCCTAAAAATGTGAATACCAAAACGGAGCACATCATGATTATTCCGTTTTTAACATCTAAGTTGTTGCTTTTCTTATAAGTGTATGCCGAAACGGCGCTTGCAAGCACATCCGAAGCAAGAGCAATGCCCACAGCCATATAAGGGTCAACCTTAAGAAAGGTTATAAGCATGGGGCTTATTACAGCCGCGGCACTCATTCCTGCAAATCCCGTTCCTAAGCCTGCTCCCATTCCGGCAAAGAAGGTCACCAAAATTATTTTTAAAATATTCATCATTGCACCTCAAAATATATTCTACAGGAATTTTTTTACAAAAATTTAAACAATTTTTTAATTATGGAATTTCGTATATAAAGTGCGGTTTGATTAAAATAAAATCTCCCGACTGCTCGGTCGGGAGATTTTCCTTTAAATAAGCGGTTTTTTAGAAGTTTTAATCTAAAATAGCCATAGTTTATAACATTAAATATGATATTTTCAAATTTTAAAATTATAACATATTTTAAGCGTTTTCAAGTCTTTCTTCAAGCTCTTTAAAGGGAGAAAGAGAGCGCTTTAAAATTCCGTGGATAAAGGCTATTGCTATTCCGTAATTTGTAATCGGTTTATTTTCTTCCTCGGCTTTTTTAAGCCTCGAATGAACCTCTTTTGCATTTAGCATACAGCCGCCGCAGTGAATAATAAGGGAGTACTTAGAAAGGTCCTCGGGAAAAGTGTTGCCCGAAGAATATTCAAAGTTTAGATTTTTCCCCGTATAGCCTTTTACCCAATTCGGAAGCTTGACGGTGCCGATATCGTTGCATTGCCTGTGATGTGTACAGCCCTCGGAAATTAAAACCGTGTCACCGTCCTTTAAGCGGTTTAACGCCGTTACTCCGTCAATCAGCTGTTCAAGCTCGCCTTTGTATCTTGCAAAAAGAATTGAAAAGGAAGTAAGCAAAATATCATCGGAAACTATTTTGTTTACAACTCCGAATGCCTGAGAGTCGGTAATAACCATTTTAGGCTTTACTTTAAGCATTTTAAGAGCGCTTTCAAGCTCGGTTTCTCTTACAACCATATTAACGGCATGGTAATCAAGAACCTCTCTTATCATCTGCTGTTGTGGCAAAATCATTCTTGCCTTTGGAGCGGATTCGTCGATAGGAGTAACCAAAACGATTAAATCCTCGGGATTTATTAAATCCCCGAGCAGAATTTTGCTGTTTGCCTTGTTTTTTGAAAGATTTCCGATAAGCTCCTTAAGCTCATGAATTCCTAAGCCTGTCTTAGCGCTTATCTTTATTCCGTTTTCGGTAATTTCTTTGTCCGCGTCTAAATCGCATTTGTTAAAAGCAATTATATAAGGAATGTTTTTTTCTTTAAAAAGCGAAATCAGCTCGAGGTCCGCATCCGTTAAGCCTTTAGTGATATCTGCGACCAATACGGCAACATCGGTTTTCGAAAGCGTTTCTTTAGCTCTTTTTACCCTCATTTCGCCGAGCTTTCCCTCGTCGTCAATCCCGGGGGTGTCGATAATAACAACAGGTCCGATAGGCAAAATTTCCATAGCCTTGCTGACAGGGTCGGTGGTAGTTCCCTTGATATCGGATACCAAAGATAACTGCTGAGCCGTAACCGCGTTTACAACGCTTGACTTTCCTGCGTTTCTCAGTCCGAAAAAGCCTATATGAACTCTTTCGGAGGAGGGTGTGTCATTCAGTCCCATTTTCATTTCTCCCTTTTACTTAGTGTGAGCGGTTTCGGATTTTGTTAAAATCTGAAATCGCGTCTGTTTGAGGTCTTTATCGCTTCGATATTTTCGCGAGCGATTTCTCTTACCTTGTCCTTCGGTATTTTGTTAAGCTCGCGGTCAATAAGCTCAAAGCCCACCTTTTTAGTCTCTTCCGAGGCATAGTCGATAAGATATTCGGTAAGGGTCATCAGCGCATTAGGATGACAGCAGTTCAAAATCTGTCCCGATTTACATAGGCTCATAAATCTGTCTCCTGTTCTGCCTTCTCTGTAGCAGGCGGTGCAGAAGGACGGTATATGGTCGTTTTGCATAAGCCAGCGGACAACCTCGTCAAGCGAGCGCTGGTCGGAAACATCGAATTGCTCCGAATCATGAGGCCTTTCCTCCTCGGTATAACCGCCGACAGAGGTTCTTGAAGCTCCGCTTATCTGAGAAATTCCGTAATCTAAAACCTTGCCTCTTACAGCCTCGCTTTCACGTGTAGAAATAATCATTCCTGTATAAGGAACTGCAATTCTTATACATGCTATAACCTTTGCAAAAAGCTCATCCGAAAGGGAATTGTCAAAAACATTCGGGTCGATATCGTCGGCTCTTTTAATTCTCGGAACGCTTATTGTGTGCGGTCCCACACCGTGTACAGCCTCTAAATGCTCAGCGTGCATTAAAAGTCCCGCAAACTCATACATATATCCCTCAAGACCGAAAAGAACGCCTAAGCCGACATCGTCAATTCCGCCGTCCATAGCTCTGTCCATAGCCTCGGTATGATAATCGTAATCATGCTTAGGACCTGTGGGGTGAAGCTCTAAATAACTCTTTTTGTTGTATGTTTCCTGAAACAGGATATAGGTTCCTATTCCTGCTTCCTTTAATTTTCTGTAGTTTTCAACCGTCGTTGCGGCTATATTTACATTAACTCTTCTTATATCGCCGTTTTTGTGGTGAACGGAATAAATGGTTTTGATACATTCGAGGATATATTCTATCGGGTTGTTTTTGGGGTCCTCTCCCGCCTCAATCGCAAGCCTTTTGTGACCCATATCCTGAAGCGCGATTACTTCGTTTCTGATTTCCTCCTGAGTAAGCTTTTTTCTTGCGATATGCTTGTTTTTCATGTGATAAGGACAGTAAACACAGCCGTTTACGCAATAATTCGAAAGATAAAGCGGAGCAAACATAACAATTCTGTTTCCGTAAAAAGCGAGCTTAATTTCGTTTGCAAGCTTGTACATTTCTTCGATTTTTTCGGGAATTTCACAGGCTAAAAGCACGCTTGCCTCGCGGTGGGTAAGCCCTGCACAGGTGTATCCGTTTCGGCTTTTTTTAGGTCTCGCTTTTTCAAGCAGGGAGTCAATAAGCTCAATGTTATTTTTGTTTTCCTGAGCATATTTTAAGGTTTCTAAAATTTCCTCATGGTTAATAAATTCTTCGGCTTTAAGTGATTTGGGGTTATAAACTGACATCTTTGTTTATCCTTTCTTTTCTCGCGTCACCGCGGTCGGTGACTATTTTAAATCCAATTGATTTCATTCTCATGCTAAGGCAGTCCTTGCACTGCGCCGATTCCTCGCCCGTGCAGATTTTATTGTCATAAAGCTCGTATTTCTTTCTGACCGCAACAGGCGAAAGATTGGGCATAACCACATTTGCTCCTGCAAGAATTCCCAATTCTCTTCCTCTTTCGGAAATTGTTCCTAAGGCTGTAGTCGAGGGGAGAAGAATATTAGGCTTTATAAGTCTTATGAGCGAAAGCAGATATACCGTCTGCTCTAATGTTCCTGCCTTAAAATCCTTAAAAGGCGTTTGCTTGTGGGGAATAAAGGGTCCTATTCCGCACATGTCGGGTGAAAATTCTTCGATAAATTTAAGGTCCGATGAAAGCGACCTCGCCGTTTGATAAGGCGAGCCTACCATAAAGCCGCACCCTACGGCAAATCCGATTTCCTTTAAACTTTTAAGACAGCGCATCCTGTTTTCAAAGGACATTTCTTTAGGATGAAGCTTTTCATAATGCTCTTTGTCGGCGGTTTCGTGCCGAAGAAGATATCTGTCCGCACCCGAATCGAACATCATTTGATATTCTTCCTTTTTGTATTCGCCGAGCGATAAGGTTATAGCGCAATCGGGAAAGCGCTTTCGGATCTCCGATACCGTTTCGCAAATCGATTTTAAAGGTATAACATTTTCTCCGCCCTGCAATACAAAGGTGCGAAAGCCCAACTTATATCCGTCCTCGCAGCAGGCTAAAATCTGATCTTTTGAAAGAATATATCTGTCGCAGCTTTTGTTTGATTTTCTTATTCCGCAGTAGAAGCAGTCATTTTTGCAGACGTTTCCTATCTCAATAAGACCTCTTGCAAAAACCTCGTTTGAATAATATTCCCGTCTTACCTTATCCGCAAGCTCTCTTGCGTATTGCGCCGTTTCGTCATTTTGACAGGTGATAAGATATTCGTATTCTGAAACGGTGAGCGTCTGATTTTTAAAGAGCTTGTCTAAAAGAAATTTTGACTTATTCATCAGTACCAACACTCGAATATACAGTTTTAACGCTCAGTCCCTCTATTTTTCCGAGCTTTCCCGAAAGCGCGGAAATCGTGTCCTGAGGTGCGTCTAAGACAACGCTTATTATGCTGACCTTTTTTTCACGGTAGGGAAGACCCATTCTGCCTATAATGTATTTTCCGTATTCATGCAAAAGAGCGTTCAGTTCCTCTGTTTTGCCCGTGTTTTCAACGATTATGCCGATTAACGCAATTCTTGTTTTCAAGCCTTTTCATCTCCCTTTTTTATAGCCTTGCTATGACGACAAGCCGAGAAATGCCGAAATTACTCTGTTTCAGGCGAGTTCGAACTTGTCGGCTTTGCTTATAAAAAACGCCGCATCCTAAATCGGACGCGGCAAAATAAGCCTGTAAATCAACAGACTGATATTAAATTCGCGTCTTTCACCTCAATGAAATTTCGGTGTCAGATTTTAAGTTATTTTATCATACCGTGGCTTTTATGTCAACTTTTTTGTTTTCTTTTTCTTCTTTAATATTAGGAGCCGAAACGGTGTACTCGGTGACATTTTTAACAGTCTCTCCGTCAATCTGCAAAGCCCTCGGCTCGCTGAATTTAACGGTTATCTCTTTTCCTTTTATAACGCTTACGGTGTCGGTGTGCCTGATATGCTCTCCCTTAAAAATCGAGGGGAATATCATAAGTGTTTTAAGCTTGCCGGAGGAGTGCATAACCATGGTAGAAACGGTTTCGTTGTTCAGCCTGTCCTGACTCGGCGTCGGCATCATTCCGCCGCCGTAAAACCTGCCGTTCATAGTAGGCGCAAGCCAGACATTCTTAAAATTATAGGTCACTCCGTCGGCTGTTATTTCAGCGTCGGTAGGCTTGTATTTAAAAAGCAAGCCCTTTATTGCAATTACGGTATAATTTATTTCCTTTGAGTCGGACGCGGTTTTTCTCATCTCGTCTCCGACCTCGCAGCAGTACCCGTCAATTCCGAAGCCTATTCCGTTTATAAATTTATATTTTTTGCCGTTAACCTCAACTGTCGGCAGATTTTCGATATACTTGTTGATTTTGCAGGAATTCGACTTTTTGTCCTCGCTTAAAACATCTCTGAAAAAATCGTTTCCGCTTCCGGCGGCATAATAATAGATATCGTTTTTAATATCCATACCGTCTGTTGAATTTATAAAACGGTTGAGCGTTCCGTCGCCGCCCGCTATGACGATTTTATCGTCAGGCTCAAGCTTTGAAATAAAATTATAATAGTTTATAACAGAGGTGATATCCTCAAATATAAAGCTTTCGTCCTTTAAGACCTTTTTAAGCTCCTGTGCCTTTTCTTTTCCATGTCTGTTTGCGGCAATAGGATTGTAGAGAATATAATATGTAGACATTTTTTATTTCCTTTCCTTTTCGGGAATTTTAATGCTTTTCTGAGAGAAGCATTTCTTCAAGTTTTCCTGCCGCAACGCTTAAAGGCTGTTCTTTTCTTTTTATAATACAGATTTTCCTCTCGGGAATCTGCTCTTTAAGCTTAATAATATTTACTCCCGTAACCCCGTTTAAAAATTCCTCAGGCACAAAGCCGACGCCAAGCCCCGATTTTACCATCGGCAAAATCTGATCCGCTGAAAATGCCTCGATATCGGGCTGATAACAAAGCCCGTTTGAAGCAAAAAAGTTAGAATAAAATTCATAGGATTTTGTGTCGCTTCCTAAAGCTACAAGCGGTTTGTTTAAAAGCTCCTTTAATTCAACCGTTTTGTCTTTAAATTCCGTAAATGACTCTGGGCACACGGCAACCTCCTTTACCGATTTTATCCCGATTTGCGTTAGAGAGGGAGTTCTGACTGTAGGAGTGGTAACAACCGCAAGATCCGCCATTCTTTCCTTTAATGCGGAAATTGCCTGAGGCGTTGAATGGTCGCTTATCTTTATTTTAATTCCCGGATAAAGCTCCCTGAATTTTTTAATAACCGGCAGAAGCACGCATTTAAATGCAACCTCGCTTGCCGCAACGGTTACCGTTCCGCTCTGAAGATTTTTAACATCGGTTATTTCGTCTTCTCCCGCCTCAATATGCTTTAGGGCAATTTTAATATGACTGTAAAGCTTTTCGCCCTCAGGTGTAAGCTTCATTCCGCGGTTTGTTCTCGAAAACAGAGGACACCCAAGCTCGCTTTCGAGATTTTTAATGGTTCTTGTAAGATTCGGCTGATTGTTAAGCAGCATTTTTGCCGCCTGAGAAACACTTCCGCATTTAGCCACAAAATAAAAAATGCGGTAGTAGTCATAGCTGATATACAACTTATTATCACCTCGCTTTTAATATGCCGATAAAATATATCAAACATATCAATTATAGATTTTACATATACTTGCTTTTGAATTATAATACTAATATTCAAAAAAGTCAAGCGCATTATAATAATGAAAAGAAAGGTAAGGAGGGAGAGCCTGAGTGCAGGAAAAAATAAAAGAAGAATTTCAGATGTCCGAGGCTTTTCTCACCGCCGTATTCATTATTCTTTCTGGCGGCTTTCAGGACGCTTATACCTATTGCTGCAGGGGCGGTGTTTTTGCAAACGCTCAAACGGGAAATATCGTTCTGTTATCAACAGGGCTTTTTAAGGGCGAAATCAAGTCAAGCTTAAAATATCTTGTTCCGCTGATTTCTTTTTTAATAGGAATTGCTGTTGCCGAGATAGTTAAGATAAATCTTAAGGCGGCAAAAAGTCTCCATTGGCGGCAGACGGTGCTGTTATTCGAAATGATTTTGCTTTTTGCGGTAGGCTTTATCCCTCATAGGCTTGACCTTATTGCAAACGCATTGGTTTCCTTTGTCTGCGCAATGCAGATTCAGACCTTTCCTAAGGTCAGGGGCCATGCCTATGCAAGCACTATGTGTATAGGCAATATGCGAAATGCCGTAGAATCGCTTGTCATTTATTCAAAGACTAAGGAAATCCATATCCTTAAAAAGTCTCTTATATATTTTGCCGTTATACTGATTTTTGCCTTAGGTGCGGGAATCGGCTGTCAGGTGACATTGGCTCTCGGCAAAAAAGCAATTTATATTTGCTGTTTATTGCTGTTTATCAGCTTTAACATGATGTTTATAAAGAAAGGGTAACTGCTTATGAAAAATAAAAAGCGAACGATAAGCTTTGTAATCTGGCTTTTTTGCATTGTTTTGTTTGTTTTTCTTGCGCTGATAATCGGTAAAACCGGCGGAGAAAAGGAATCAATAAAGGAAGTAATGCGGGACGCGGTGCTTCATGAGACTAATAAAATAAGCCTTTTCGGAATAAAGGAAGTAAATCCTGCTCTGATTTCCGCTTTTACGGTCACCGGCATTCTCTTGTTTGCCGCCGCTTTAATCAGAATATTTGTTATTCCGAAATTCAAAACCGTCCCCGGAAAATTTCAGATGGTTTTGGAAGAAGCGGTAGGATTTTTTGATAATCTTGCAAAAACAAACAGCCCTCACAGGAATTCATTTTTGGGAGCTTATGTGTTCTCGGCGGGTGTTTACATATTTATGAGCACCCTGTTTGAGCTTTTAGGACTTCAGGGAATTACAACTACGGGAAGATCAATCGCTCTTCCTGCTCCGCTTTCGGATATAAATGCCGCAATAGCATTAGGCTGTTTTTCCTATCTGATTATTTTATCGGGAGGAATTGCGGGAAACGGTGTAAAGGGAATAGGACTTACCCTTAAGGAGTTTTCATTGCCTATCTCGATGAGCTTCCGTCTTTTCGGAGCATTGCTGAGCGGACTTCTTGTTACAGAGCTTGTTTATTATTCGATTAAATTAAGCTTTGTGCTTCCGGTTGCGGTAGGAGTTATGTTCACCTTGCTTCACGCGCTCATTCAGACCTATGTTCTTACAATGCTCACATCGCTTTTCTACGGAGAAGTGTCCGAGCCGCATATAAAAAATAAAAAGAAAAACAAAGCTCAGTAATTTAAACTGAGTTACGGAGGAAAAAATCATGAAAAAACAAATTAAAAAATCAATCGCAGTTCTTTTATTCTCACTTCTTATCTGCGCTTTCGCAGGTCTCACCGCTTTTGCGGCTGACAGCAAGGATACATCAGCGGACACAACATCGGTAACCTCTTCTGAGTCCGCCGAGGATACTTCAACGGGAACCAAGGCAATGGCGGCGGCTATATGCGTAGGTCTTGCGGCTGCGGCAGGCGCTGTAGGAATGGCTCTTGCGATTTCAAAGTCGGCAGAGGGAATTTCCCGTCAGCCTGAGGCAGAGGGCAAGATAAGAACAACCTTGATGTTAGGTCTTGTATTTATTGAAACGGCGATTATCTATGCGCTTATAGTTGCAATTCTTATTATATTCGTATTATAAAAAAGGAGAGGTTATAAATGAGTATTCCTCTTAATATAGATTGGCAGCAGATATTGCTCCATGTTCTTAATTTCATAATTCTTGCCGGCGGACTGTATTTTCTGCTTTATAAGCCTGTTTCGGGCTTTATGAAAAAGCGCGAGGAAAAATACGGCGAAATGGACAGACTTGCCGAAGAAAAGCTTAAAAATGCTTCCGAAAAAGAAGAAGAATATGAAAAAAAGCTTTCCTTGGCTCAGTCCGAGATTGACGAAATGAAGAAAAACGCCGCAAAAGAAGCCGAAAATGCCGCAAACGCTAAGCTTGAAGAGGCAGAAAAGGAAAAGAAGCAAATTATTTCTTCCGCTGTTAAATCGGCTGAGGCAGAAAAGGAAAAAATCCTTTGCAGTGCAGATTCGCAGATTGAAGAGCTTGTTTCGAAGGCTGTTGATAAAATTGTTGCCCAGAAAAAAGGCGACTCTTTTGACGATTTCTTAAATTCCGCCAAGGGAGAGTGAAAAATATATGGAAAAACAGAATTTTTCTCAAAATTCTCTTTGGGCGGTTATAAAAAGCCAAAATTCTCCTACAGATGAACAGCTTAAGAAAATCGGAGAATTTTTAAATAAAAAGTATAACTCGGATGTCGAGCTTTCCTTTAAAGAAGATAATTCCGTAAAAAGCGGTTTTAAAATCGAAATCGGAACCTTAAATGACAGAACCTCGGTTGATGAAATTATCGACTGGAGCTTAGAGGGCAAGACAAGACAGCTTAAAAATAAAATATTCGAGGCTATTAAAAATAAGCATGATGTTATTCCGCTTATAAAAGAGACGGTTGATAAATTCTCACCGTCTCCTGAGGCTCAGGAGGTCGGATTTGTGATTTCGGTCGGCGACGGAATTGCAACCGTAAGCGGTCTTGAGCATGCGAAATACGGCGAAATTCTTATTTTTGAATCGGGCGTTAAAGGAATGGTGCTCGATTTAAAGGAAGAAAGGCTCGGCTGTGTTGTTTTCGGTGACGACGCCGAAATAACAGAGGGCAGTATAGTCAGAAGAAGCCGCAAAACCGCAGGCGTTCCCGTAGGGGACGCTATGCTCGGCAGAATTGTTGACGCTTTAGGCTCTCCTATCGACGGAAACGGTCCTATAAAAGAGGACGGTTATTATCCTATCGAAAATAAGGCCCCCGGAATTATTGACCGCCAGCCCGTTAATAAGCCTATGGAAACAGGACTTCTTGCAATTGATTCGATGTTTCCTATAGGAAGAGGACAGCGCGAGCTTATTATCGGGGACAGGCAGACCGGTAAAACCGCAATAGCGCTCGATACGATTTTAAATCAGAAAAATAAGGATACTGTTTGCGTATATGTTGCAATCGGTCAGAAGGCTTCGTCTGTAGCTCAGCTTGCGGAAACCTTAAGGAAAAACAAGGCGATGGATTATTCGGTTATTGTAAGCGCTACAGCCAGCGACCCTGCACCGCTTTTATACATCGCTCCTTATGCAGGATGCGCAATTGCTGAGTATTTCATGCACAAGGGAAAAGATGTCCTTATTGTTTATGATGATCTTTCAAAGCATGCCATAGCCTACAGAACCTTAAGCCTTTTGCTTGAGCGTTCTCCGGGACGCGAGGCATACCCGGGTGATGTATTCTATCTCCATTCAAGACTTCTTGAAAGATCGGCTCATTTAAGCGACGCTTTAGGCGGCGGAAGTATGACAGCCCTTCCTATTGTAGAAACTCAGGCGGGCGATGTTTCCGCTTATATTCCTACAAATATTATTTCTATTACCGACGGACAGAT
>DBKZ01000017.1:20284-34530 GCA_002297415.1 Ruminococcaceae bacterium UBA737 | reverse complement strand
CATCCTTGTATTTTGTGGGCAGTTTTTTAACGACCTCAAGGGTTTCGTCTATGGGTGCGGTATTCTCGTCCGGAATTTCGGGTGCTTCGTCAATAGGCGTGACCTGCTTTCGCCACCAGTGCTTTAATCGGTCTTTGCAGAGATTGATGGCGGTTACCGTCAGCCACTTCTTCTCGTGCGTTTCATCATTAAAAGCGAAATCTCCTGTCAACACTTTAACGAATACATCCTCTGTGCAGTCCTCGGCTTCTGCCTGATTTTTCATATAGGTAAAGCAGAGCCGATACACCAGCTTGTAATTCCGTTCATAGAATGCCTCGAACCATTCGCCCGTACGCTGCGAATTTTCCGGCATATTCTTTCCTCCTGTATGTATAACGATTGAGATCACCATTTTGTCGGGTGATTTGATGCGATATCGTTGCTTTTGTTATGATTATAGCATATTGGGATAACTATTTCCATATTTTTGACGCAAAAGATATACGAGGTCTTCCGTAAAATCGGACAGATCGTATTTCCAGTTGATTTTTCTTATGGAACAGTGTATAATAATTTTGGAATGCGTAAGCCTGCGGATGTTATTCTCCTCAAAAAAGAGCAGTCTCTGTGCGTGAGGGCTTGCGATATTTAGCAGATATGTGACAACACAATGACAACGGGAATTATGATACACCATAATTCTTGGATAATTTAAGTAATCCCGATAATCGGAGCTAAACGGTCTATACAAAATCGTTTAGGTCACGGTTTCGGGGAGCGAATGGCAGTGAGTTTTCCTGTCAGCAAAAGCATTTTATATGCTTTTGCTGACGGGATTTTTATATCCTGTTTTATAAGTTCGGCTAAAATATTAAAAATGATTTTTTAGTAAGGAGCAGGCTTATAAATTCCTTTTTTTCAGCAAGAGGAGCAAGAACCTCTGTTAAGGTGTCGTTTGACGAATATGAGGTTTCTTATGCGGTACCGGCTGCGGAATAAATCATATTAAATTAGTATTTTCTTGATTTTAAACATTTAAAAAGGTATAATAATATAAAACATCCCCGAAATTCGATTTTGCGGATTTCGGGGTTAAAAATTTTAGTTTTTTACATTATAGCGCATAGGGTAAGCATGCTTTTAAGTCTTTCGTAAATCTCAAAGGCGGTGCTTATATCAAGCGGATTTTCGCCCAAGCCCGCCTCGACGGTGAATGCGGGTCGGTTGAATTCTTCGATAAACCAGTCCTTAAAGCCTGCACCGTAAGCTATGCCCTCGGGAATATCCAAAGCATATCCCGAAGCCGTCGCCATAATCTGCGCCATTTGCTCGGAGGAACGGGGATTATGATTTCCGTAATTCCAGTAAATAACCTCTCCTTGCGTATGCAGGGCAACTGCATGCCTGATATTTATATTTCTGCAAAGTGCGCAAAGCGCGGCGGTTTCAGGCTCGCTTTCGGGATAATTTCCGCCGAACCGCGTAGGTCCTGCCGAAAAAAAACCGCTTTTTCTTTCGAGCGCTTTTACCTCTTTAAAGCCTGCGGAAAAGTTATGGTTTATATCAACACCCCGCGCATTGGCGTTCCAGTGGGCGGTGTCGCCCTTAGAAGTTTTGCGGACAAGCTCCGAAAATCTTCCTGCATAAGAAATTCCGTTTATTGCGATATCGCACCCGTCGGGGTTTACCATAGGAACAATTATCACTCCGCAGTCCTTAAGAGCCTTTGACATTCTTACCGAGCCTATGCGGCTGTCGGTATAAAGCGCGCTTGCAAGCTCGCATAAAAAGTACATGATTATATTAGTCGTTATATGTTCGCTTCCGTGAATTCCTGCGGCAAAAAGCATGCAGTTTTTGGCTCTTCCTATCCTCAGCGCCGTTATATCCTTATTTAAACAGCTTTTCCCTATGGAAAACCTTCTTATAAACGGATATTTTTCTGTAACGGCGTCAATAAGCTTAGATAAGTCTCTGTATGAATAATTTATATTTTCTACCATTTTTTACCTCCCTAAAAATCTTATTATTTAATTATATTAAAGGCGGTACATTAAAATGAATCTTAATGAAAAACAGCTTGAAAAAGAATACATTTTTAAAGGAAAGGTGATAAACTTAAGGCGCGATCTCGCTCTGCTTCCCAACGGGAATAAGGCTTACAGAGAGGTTATAGAGCATAACGGCGGCGTCTGCGTTGCGGCGATAGACGAAGAGGGTTATGTTTATACCGTAAAACAGTTCAGATATCCTTACAGCGAGGTTATAACCGAAATTCCCGCCGGCAAGCGCGACAGCAGGGACGAGGATCCTCTCGAATGCGGAAAGAGGGAATTAAGAGAGGAAACGGGACTTACGGCTGATAATTATTATTTCTTAGGAAAGCTCTATCCGACCCCCGGGTATTGCGGAGAAATAATATGGATGTATGCCGCGACCTCGCTTCATCAGGGCGAAAACGACCTTGACAGCGATGAATTTTTAAATGTGGAAAAAATAAAGCTTGATAAGCTTGTAAGCATGATTTTAAGCGGCGAAATTACCGACGCAAAAACGCAGGCGGCGGTGCTTAAGCTCAAGATTTTAACAGACTGTAAAGAGATTGATTTGCACTTGTAAAATCAAGGGGATTATGCTAAAATAAAATGAGATAAATGAGATATATTATAAGGAGAAATGCCCGTTGTCATTCCCACTTGACAGAATAAGAAACTTTTGTATAGTAGCTCATATAGACCACGGAAAATCGACCCTTGCGGACCGCCTTCTTGAAATGACCGATTCGGTTTCCGCAAGAGATATGGAAGAGCAGATTTTAGACAGTATGGAGCTTGAGCGTGAGCGCGGAATAACCATAAAGGCGCATGCCGTAACGCTCTATTACACCGCCGCGGACGGCGAGCAATATGAGCTTAATTTAATAGATACCCCCGGACATGTCGACTTTAATTATGAGGTTTCAAGATCGCTTGCGGCATGCGAGGGAGCTATTCTTGTTGTGGACGCTTCTCAGGGTATAGAGGCTCAGACCTTGGCAAACACATATCTTGCGGTTGACCACGGACTTGAAATTCTTCCTGTTATAAATAAAATCGACCTGCCCTCGGCAGAGCCCGAAAGAATTAAAAAAGAAATAGAGGATGTTATAGGCATTCCTGCCGATGAGGCTCCTCTTATTTCGGCAAAAACGGGTCTTAATGTCGGCGAGGTATTAGAGCAGATAGTAAAATATATCCCTGCTCCTAAGGGCGACAGGGAAGCACCCTTAAAGGCGCTTATTTTCGATTCTTATTATGACGCTTATAAGGGCGTAATAGTATATTTCAGAGTTGTAAGCGGAAAACTTAAAACGGGAGATACCGTCCGCATGATGGCGACGGGCGCTGATTTTGAGGTTGTCGAAATCGGAAGAAAGCAGGCAACAAGCCTTTCACCCTGCGATGTTCTTGAGGCGGGCGAGGTAGGGTATCTTGCCGCTTCGATTAAAACAGTTTCGCAGGCAAGAGTCGGCGATACCGTAACGCTTGCAAGCAATCCCGCAAGCGAACCGCTCCCGGGGTACAGAGCCGTAAAGCCTGTTGTGTTCTGCGGAATTTATCCTGCCGACGGCGCAAAATATCCCGACCTCAGAGAGGCGCTTGAAAAGCTCCAGTTAAACGACGCATCGCTCGTTTTCGAGCCTGAAACCTCTCAGGCGCTGGGCTTCGGCTTCCGCTGCGGATTTTTGGGACTTCTTCACATGGAAATAATCGAGGAAAGGCTTGAAAGGGAATATAATCTTGATATTATAACCACTGCTCCGAGCGTGCAGTATAAATTTGAGCTTACAAACGGACAGACGGTAGATGTCGATAACCCGACAAATTATCCCGACCCTGCGACTATAAGCAGCTCTTTAGAGCCTGTTTCAAATGTTCATATTTTTTCGCCGAGCGAATATGTCGGCACGATAATGCAGCTTTGCGAGGAGCGAAGAGGCGATTATATTGATATGAAGTATTTGGGTGACAGGGTAGACATTCATTATGTTTTGCCTACGGGCGAAATCGTTTATGACTTTTTTGACGCGCTTAAATCCAGAACCAAGGGTTATGCAAGCTTTGACTATGAGCCAAACGGTTATAAAAAATCAAACCTTGTAAAGCTTGATGTTCTTATAGCAGGCGATTCGGTGGACGCACTTTCATTTATAGTATTCAATGATTTTGCATATAATAAAGCGCGAAGAATTGCCGAAAAGCTTAAGGAATATATCCCGAGACAGCTTTTCGAGGTTCCCGTTCAGGTAGCGGTAGGCGGAAAAATCATCGCGAGAGAAACCATTAAGGCATTAAGAAAAGATGTTTTGGCTAAGTGCTACGGCGGCGATATTTCAAGAAAGAAAAAGCTTCTTGAAAAGCAAAAAGAGGGAAAGAAAAAAATGCGCAGATTAGGCTCTGTAGATGTACCTAAGGACGCATTTATGGCAGTACTTAAATTGGATGAGTAATTTAAGCAAAGCCGACAAGTTCGAACCCGCCTGAAACAGAGTAATTTCGGTATTTTTCGGCTTGTCGTCATAGCAAGGCGTTAGCCTTGCGTCTTCCTCCGCACCAAAAACTCCTCAAAATTCTTTCCGTTTCAGGTCAAAGAATTTTAAGGTGAAAAATTTTTGACTGTGCGAGGCAAAACACAGTTAATCCTGATGGATTAACGAGTATTTTAATAAAGCAAAGACGAAAATTTGACTCTTAAAATCGGGCTTGAACTTGTCGGCTTTGCTTAAGAGAAGTGAAATAAAATGACTGAAAAGAGAAAAAAGGCTTTAAGAAAAAGAAGAATTTTTCTTATATCGGCCTCGCTTGTGCTGATAATTGCAATCGTCTCAGTGAGTTTCGGCGTAAGAGCGATAGTAAGGGCGGTTAAGTCGGGTAACGGTTCTGATAATTCTTCTTCCGGTGTTACCCAGACCGAGGCTAAAAAGGCAGATGTCAAGAAAGAAACCGACCCTGCGTTTGATAATACCGAACAGCTTGTAACAATAGGCGGAGTTCAGCTTGACGCAAACTATAAAAATCTTCTGCTTGTAAACGGCTCTCATCCGCTTTCGGATAATTATGATTATACCGCCGAGCTTACAACCATACCCGAGGAATACCATAACGGACAGCTTGATCAGATAAATAAAGATATTTGGCCGTATTTAAAGGCTATGATTGACGACGCAAGGAGCGAGGGCGTTAAGCTATCTGTATGGTCGCCATATAGGTCGTATAATACTCAGAAAATGCTTTTTGACAGACAGGTTCAAAAGCAGATTGCGGCAGGTGTGCCCGAGTCTCAGGCTGAGGACAAGGCGGCAACGATTGTTGCAAGACCCGGAACCAGCGAGCACCACACGGGGCTTGCGGCGGATATAAATATGGCGGATGACGCCTTCGAAAACACGCCGATGTTCTTATGGCTTACAGAGCACTGTCAGGATTACGGGTTTATTATGCGGTATCCTAAGGACAAAATAGATGTGACGGGCGTTATTTACGAATCGTGGCATTACAGATTTGTCGGAATAAATGTCGCAAAGGATATAAAATCAAAGGGCGTAACCTTAGAAGAATATTTGGATGAAAAAGGCATAAAAAACTGACGGAAGGATTACGGATATGGATTGCAAACAGTTTTTTGAAAAGTTAAACGGTAAAAAAATCGCAGTCTGCGGAATAGGAATAAGCAACACACCGCTTATTAAAAGCTTTCTTGAAAAGGGCGCAAGGGTTATTGCCTGCGACCGCAGAAGTGCCGAGCAGATAGGACCTCTTGCAAAGGAGCTTGAAAATGAGGGCGCCGAATTAAAGCTTGGGGACGATTATCTTTCCGATTTAGAGGTCGATATAATTTTCAGAACCCCCGGAATGAGCTTTAATCTGCCCGAGCTTGTAAGCGCAAGAAAGCGCGGAATAGCGGTAACGAGCGAGATGGAGGTATTTTTCGACCTTTGTCCCGCAACCATTTTTGCGGTAACCGGATCTGACGGAAAGACCACCACCACAACCCTAATTGCTAAAATGCTTGAAGCCGAGGGCAAAAAGGTATTTGTCGGCGGAAACATAGGAAAACCGCTTCTTCCCGAAATTGAAAATATAACGGCGGACGATTTTGTAGTAGCCGAGCTTTCTTCATTTCAGCTTATTTCCATGAGAAAAAGCCCAGATGTTGCGGTTGTTACAAATGTTGCACCGAATCACCTTGATATTCATAAGGATATGGACGAATATGTTGAGGCAAAGAAAAACATTCTTCTTCATCAGAATGCCTTTTCGCGCACGGTTTTAAACCGCGATAACGAAATCACGGAAAGCTTCAGAAGCTTTGTAAGAGGACAGTCCTTAGGATTCAGCATGAAGCGCCGCCTTAATAACGGCGCTTGGCTTGACAGCAAGGGAATTCTTCACATGGCTTACCGCGGAATAGATGTTCCCGTGCTTGACAGGAAGGATATCGCCGTTATAGGCGATCATAATGTCGCAAATTATCTTGCCGCAATAACCGCTGTCTGGGGATATGTCGGCGTTGATACGATAAATAAGGTAGCAAAGGAATTCGGCGGAGTTGAACATAGAATTGAGCTTGTAAGAGAGCTTAACGGCGTTAAATTCTATAACGATTCCATTGCTTCAAGCCCTACAAGAACTATTGCGGGGCTTAAGGCTTTTGACAGAAAGGTATTTTTAATAGCGGGCGGATACGATAAGCATATTCCTTTTGAGCCGCTTATGCCTTATCTTGTAGAAAAGGTTAAAACCCTTTATCTTTGCGGAGATACCGCGCAGAAGATTGAGAACTGCCTTAAAAATTACGAGGGCTATAAGGGCTCGCCCGAAATTGTCCGCACTAAGGATATAAAAGAGGCGACTGTTTTAGCCTACAAGTCGGCGAAGAGCGGCGATATTATAACCCTGTCGCCCGCATGCGCCAGCTTTGACGCATTCCCGAATTTTGCCGCAAGAGGAAATTATTTTAAGGAAGTAGTGAACTCGCTTTGAGCAATTTAAAGGAAAATCTTTTTACACTGACTTCATGCTACGGTATCGGAAGCATAAACGAGGTTTCGGAAAAATGCGTGGAGCTTTTAAAGGACATTGCCGAAATTAAAAGACCCGACCCGATGACGGTTATCGCCTTTATTAAGGGCGAGACTGATTACACGGTTATGCTTGACGCCCATCTCGACCAAGTCGGGTTTACCGTAACCGATATTGATAAAAACGGATTTTTGACCGTTTCAAATGCAGGCGGCATTGATTTAAGAATGCTTCCCTCGATGCCTGTTGTAATTCATTCGAAAGAAAAAAAGCTGACGGGTGTTTTTTGCAGTATTCCGCCCCACCTTTCAGACGGCGAGGACTGCTTTGACGATATAAAAAAGCTTAAAATCGACTCTCTTTTGGGAGAAAAAGCAAGGGAATTTATATCTGTCGGCGATTTTGTAACCTTTAGGGCAAAAGCGGAGGAGCTTTTAAACGGAAAAGTTGTTTCTTCCTCGCTTGACGACCGCGCGGGAGTTGCCGCGCTTATAGATGTTGCGCAGAAATTTAAAGGTAAAAAACCGCCCGTAAATATAGCTTTGAGCTTAAGTAATATGGAGGAATTAGGGCTAAGAGGTGCGAGAACATCGGCTTTTTCCGTCACTCCCGATGAGGCGATAGCCGTAGATGTCAGCTTTGCGACCGCTCCCGATGTTTCCAAAGACTCCGCAAAAGAATTGTCAAAGGGCGCAATGATAGGCATTTCGCCCACTCTTGATAAGAAGCTTACAAATAAGCTTTTTAAAATCGCAAAGGAAAATAACATTTCTTATCAGACAGAGGTAATGTCTCAGACTACGGGAACAAACGCCGATGTTATTTCGCTTACAAAAGGCGGAATAAGAACAGGGCTTGTTTCAATCCCTATAAGAAATATGCACACGCCGTCAGAGGTTGTAAGCCTTGACGATATAAAAAGCACAAGCGAAATTTTAGAAAAATATATTCTTGCAGGAGGGCTTTTAAATGGATGAGCTGTTTGATATTTTAAAGCTTTTATGCAATGAATCGGGAATTTCGGGCGATGAAAAAAGCGTCAGAGAAAAAATTATTGCTTTAATTAAGGATTTCTGCGAGGTTAAAACCGACAATTTAGGAAATATAATCGCCTTTAAAAAGGGCAAAAAGTCAAGCGATAAAAAAGTCATGTGCGACGCTCATTTGGACGAGGTCGGATTTATAATCACCAATATAACCGAGAACGGATTTTTAAAATTTGCTCCCGTCGGTGGAATAGATGTAAGCGTTATGCTTGCAAGAAGAGTTACGGTCGGAAATAATATAAAAGGAACAGTTGGAATTAAGCCTATTCACCTTTCGGATAAGGAAGAGCTTAAATCCGTTCCGAAGCAGAGCGCTTTATATATTGATATCGGAGCTGATTCTAAAGAGGACGCGCTTAAATATGTCAGTATCGGCGACAGCGCGGTTATGGACTCTGAGTATGAGGACAACGGCAGATTTATCAAATCAAAAGCGCTTGACGACCGAATCGGCTGCGCGGTGCTTGCATTTATGCTTAGACAGGAAGCGGAATATGATTATTATGTTTCGTTTTCGGTGCAGGAGGAAGTTGGGCTTAGGGGCGCAAAAACCTCTGCGTACAGCATAGACCCCGACTTCGCAATCGTTATTGACGGAACGACCGCGTCAGATATCGCAGGCACACCCGAAACAAGCGAGGTATGCAATTTAGGGCGCGGAGCGGTAGTATCATTTATGGACAGGGCAACTCTTTATGATAAAGAGCTTTATAATTTAGCTTTAAACAGCAATATAAATTGCCAGCCTAAAAGGGCGGTTGCAGGCGGAAACAATGCGGGAAGTATTCACCTTTCTAAAAACGGCGTAAGGACGATTGCCGTAAGCAATCCATGCAGATATATTCATTCCGCCGCCTCGGTTGCGCAAAAGAGCGATATTATAAGTGTTTATGAGCTTGTAAAATATATTTTAGAATACGCGGCTTCAGGCAAGGTATGATAAAATCGCTTAAAGTCTTGCCCGATGTTTTCGGCGAAAACCCCGAATCCGTTAAATTTTTGGGCAATTATGATGTTTATAAGAATTCGGCGAAATTTTATACCGATTTAAAAGGCAACTTTGCGCTTTGCATTCTTGACTTAAATGCCGTAATCTGCGGTGAGCCTAAAAATTATGAGGAGCTTAATGAGTTTCTTAAAATGTCCGGTATTAAATCGGTTTTTTCGGGCTCTTATATTTTAAAGGGTCTTGAATTTAAAAACGCGAAAATTGTCAGTGTTTACGGAAAAAGCGCGGATTTAAGCGCTTCTTTAGAAAGCGACGGATTTAAAAGCGACGAGGTTTATAATATGCTTTTAAAGGGCGGATTTTCTCTTCCCGAGTTTGAATGCTTCGCCGTGGACTACTGCAGAAGAAAAAACAATAAAAATGCTTTTGTTTTCGGAAAAAGAAACGAATTTTTAAGTCTTGGATTAAAGCATAAAAATATATGCCTTATAAACGGTGTGGTAAGCTTTAAAAAAGGCGGAGGAAGAAAAGCGCTTAACGGTCTTGAGGCGGTGTCGGGATGTGAAAAAATCCTTGCATGCTGTACCGAAGAAAACGAGGGCTTTTATGAAAAATGCGGATTTAAAAAAATCGGAAATGCGGTTTACTGTTATTTATAGGAGATAAAAATGTCATTTTTTGAATTTTCGGACGAGCTTAAGGCTCTTGATAAAAAGGCTTTAGAAAAGGTTAAGCCTTATTTTGATGAAATAGAAAAAGTTACTGAATATAATCAGCAAAAGGTATTAAAAGCGTTTATCGATAACCGCGTAAGCGAGCCCGACCTCGGAACAAGCACCGGCTACGGTTATGACGATATCGGCAGGGACAAGCTTGATAAGGTTTTAGCCCAATGCCTCGGCACCGAGGACGCGCTTATCCGCCACAGCTTTGCGAGCGGAACGCACACCTTAAGCGTCGCCCTTTTCGGAATTTTAAGGCCGAATGATAAGGTGCTGTCGCTTACAGGCAGACCGTACGATACTATTATCGGCGTTTTCGGAATTGACGAAAAGACCGACGGCTCCTTAGCCGATTTCGGTATAGAATATTCTCAGGTTGACTTAAAGGCGGACGGAACGCCCGATATTGAAGCTATAAAAGCGGCGCTTAAAAAAGATAAATATAAAATGGCTTATATTCAGCGCTCGCGCGGATACAGCTTAAGGCCGAGCTTACATATCGCGGAATTAAAAGAGCTCTGCGACGCCGTAAGAGAGGTATCTCCCGAAACGGTTATTATGGTTGATAACTGCTACGGCGAGTTTGTCGAAATGAAAGAGCCGTCACAAGCGGGAGCGGATCTGTTTGCAGGCTCGCTTATTAAAAACGCGGGCGGCGGAATTGCCAAAAGCGGCGGATATATAGCGGGAAAGAAAAAATATGTCGAAATGTGCGCCCACCGTATGACCTGCGCGGGAGTCGGCCGTGAAATAGGTGCGACTTTAGGTCATAACAGGGAGCTTTATATGGGGCTTTTCTTTGCTCCGCATACCGTAGGCGAGGCGCTTAAAACCGCGGTTTACGCGGCGGCGGTGTTTGAGCTTTTAGGCTTTAAGGTCTCTCCGAGGACGGACGAAAAGAGAGCCGATATCATTCAGAGCATTATTTTAGGCTCAAGAGAAAAAATGATTGCCTTTTGTAAGGGCTTGCAGTCAGGCTCTCCGATTGATTCCTTTGTATCTCCCGAGCCTTCCTATATGCCGGGGTACACCGATGATGTCATTATGGCGGCAGGCGCGTTCACACTCGGCGCTTCAATAGAGCTTTCGGCCGACGGACCCTTAAGAGAGCCCTATGCTTTATGGATGCAGGGCGGTCTGAATTTCCACAGCGCCAAGACAGGAATTCTGCTTGCTGTAAAGAATATGAAGGAGAATGAAATATGAATACCGTGTTTTCGGGCGAGGTATATGGGGTTATTCCTACTCCTACCGGTATAGTTTTTTCCTATTGCAAGGATAAAACCAAAGAAAACATAATAATCGGTTATAAAATGATTACCTTTGAAACAGGTATTATGGTCGATATTGCAAAAAATGTCTATCTGCTTTCTAAATTCGGCAGTAATTATGCGGTTTCATCAAATCTTTGCAGTAATTATATAACAGCAAAAACAATCGCTCTGCCTCAGGGCAAGGTCTTTGTCTGCTCTTCTAAGGGAGAGGCAAATATTGTTGACGCGGCGGGAAACATCATCTGGAACGGTATGTTTGCTTATAAGGGTGCCGCTCCCTCGGATATTGCGGTTTTTAAGGATTCTTTTTATGCGGTATTTAAAAAGTATAACGCTTTAATAAAGTTTAATATGGTAACATTCCGCGAGGAGCTTAGAATAGGCGGAGCGGTTTCGCCTTTTAACAGACCGAACGGTCTTTATATTGAGGACTCTTGTGCCTTTGTCGCTTCAACGGGCGATAAAAGGGTTGTTAAATTAAATCTCGAAAACTATGAGAGTGAAATTTATGTAAGACTTAAAGAGCCGGTTTATTCTTATACAAGGGTTAAGGATTTTGAATTCGTCCTGCTTAAATCAGGGCTTTATATGCTTTAAAAAGGAAGGTAATTTTTATGAAATGCAAGATTGTTGAGTTAAAAGAAATTTATCCGTTTTTGTCCGAAAACGGCTGTAATCCTACTTTGACTGTTTATGTTCCCGAGCTTATTCAGGATTATTTTAAAGCCGAGGGAAGGAAAGGAATTCTTATTTGCCCCGGCGGCGGATATGAATTTTGCGCGGACAGGGAAGCCGAGCCGATTGCGCTTAAATTTATGAATATGGGATATAATGCTTATGTGCTTAATTATTCCTGCGCTCCGCATAGGTTTCCTACACAGCTTAACGAGGTTGCCGCGGCTTTCGATTATATAGTTAAAAATTCCGAGGAATTTATTCAGAATAAGGAAAAAATAGGAATTATCGGCTTTTCCGCCGGCGGACATCTTGCCGCCCATTATTCAAATGCCTATAATATCCCGGAAGTAAGAAAGAATTTTAAGAATTCTTATAAGCCTGCCGTTAGCGTACTTTGCTATCCCGTTATCACCTCGGATTATGCTCATTCGCATCACGGAAGCTTTGAAAGCCTTATAGGAACCTATCCGAACGGCAAGGCGGACGAAAGGTTTTCCTGCGATAAGCTGGTTACTCCCGATACTCCGCCTGCATTTATTTGGCACACCGCCGCTGACGCCTGCGTTCCGGTTGAAAACAGCCTTTTCTATGCTTTGGCGCTTTCGAAAAACAAGGTTCCTTATGAGCTTCATGTTTATCCCGAGGGCTGGCACGGCTTATCTACAGCCGATGAAATGACGGCAAGCAAAGATAATTTTGAAGGCACTGATAAAATTTCTCATGTTCATGAATGGCTTCGCTCTTATGAATTATGGGAGAAAATATTTTTCTGATGAATACTTTTGAGCGGATTTACGAGGCAGTTAAAAAAATTCCGTACGGAAAAGTCGCAACATACGGGCAGATAGCCCGATATGTCGGAAATCCGAGACTTTCAAGGGTTGTCGGCTATGCGCTTCACTGCAATCCCGACCCTGAAAATATAAAGTGCTACCGCGTTGTAAACCGTTTCGGAAAGCTGTCGAGCGCTTTTGCATTCGGCGGCGAGAACAGACAGAAATTCCTCCTTGAGCAGGAGGGAGTTGTTGTGAGAGAGGATTTAACGGTCGACCTTCAAAAATTCGGAATAAAAGGGGAAAATTAAAAGTGTTTGAAAAAATGCTGTTTTTAAAAAGCTTTGACGATGTTAAAAGCTTTTCCGCAATCGCCGCAGATAAGGATTATGATATTGAGCTTATTTCGGGTAAGTATGTCATAAACGCAAAATCCATAATGGGAATTTTCAGTCTCGACCTAACAAAGCCCGTAAAAATGGTTGCGCATACCGATAAGGCAGTCGAGCTTGCGCGGCAGATAGAAAATTTCATTTTTGAAGAAAAGGGACATAAATAAAGAATGGATTATCTGCAGTTAAGAAAAAAGGTTATAGAAAAAGAATTTTCGGGAATGAATGACAGGCAGTTTGAGGCTGTAACCACTGTCAGAGGTCCTCTTTTGGTGCTTGCGGGAGCAGGCAGCGGAAAGACGACTGTTTTAGTAAACCGAATTGCATATCTTATTAAATACGGAAACGCTTATTTAAGCGAAAAAGAAGGCTTTTACAGCGAACAGGACATTGAAAACGCAAGGCTTTATCTTGAAAATAAAACGGACGGGATTTCAGGCGCTCCCTTTTGCGTTGACGCGCCTAAGCCATACGAAATTCTTGCGATAACATTTACGAATAAGGCCGCAGGCGAGCTTAAGGACAGAATAGCAAAAAAATTAGGCGACAGCGCGCAGAGTATCTGGGCAGGCACATTTCACAGCATCTGCGGAAAAATTTTAAGATATAATGCGGACAGAATAGGATATTCCTCGCATTTTACTATTTATGATACCGACGATCAGAAATCTGTTTTAAAGCAGATTATGAAGCAGAATAATATTGATGATAAAATGCTTCCCGTAAAGTCGGTTTTATCATACATATCCCATTGCAAGGATTCTTTGATTTCTCCGAGCGAGGCTTTAAGCAGCGTCGGAAACGATTTAAGGGTAAAGCTTATATGCGAGCTTTACCGCGAGTATCAAAAGCGCCTGCTTGCGAGCGATGCCATGGATTTTGACGATATGATAGTCAATACCGTCAGGCTTTTATCCGAAAATCCCGATGTTTTAGAGCATTACGGAAATAAGTTCAGATTTATCATGGTGGACGAATATCAGGACACAAACCATGCGCAGTATAAGTTAGTAAGCCTTTTGTCTCAAATTCACGGAAATCTCTGCGTTGTCGGAGACGATGACCAGAGCATTTACCGTTTCAGAGGAGCAACAATTGAAAATATCCTCAATTTTGAGGACGAAAATAAGAATGCCAAGACCATAAGGCTTGAACAGAATTACAGGTCAACGGGGAATATTTTAAATGCGGCAAACAGCGTGATCTCGCATAACCGCGGAAGAAAGGGCAAAACTCTTTGGACCTCTTTCGGGGATGGGGATAAGATAAAAGTAAGATCCTGCTTAGACGACCGCACCGAGGCAAGATTTGTCGCCGATGAAATTTTAAAATTAAAGGCTTCAGGCGATGATTTTTGCGAAAACGCCGT
>DBKZ01000017.1:0-20277 GCA_002297415.1 Ruminococcaceae bacterium UBA737 | reverse complement strand
CGTGCTTTATCGAATGAACGCACAGTCTGCTTCTATTGAAAACTGCTTTGCGAGAAGCGGAATAGCATATAAGGTCATCGGCGGAATGCGTTTCTTTGAACGCAAGGAAATAAAGGATATTTTAGCATATCTTACAGTTGTCAACAATTCTAACGATGATGTAAGGCTCAGAAGAATAATAAATGTTCCGAGACGCGGAATAGGAGACACCACTGTTGCCTCTGCTATGGAGATTGCGGCAGGGCTAGGGCTTTCTCTTTTTGAGGTGTTAAAAAATGCCGACAGCTATGCGGCTTTAAGCAGGGCTTCTTTAAAGCTTAAGGATTTTTGCGAAATGATTGATAATCTTAAAAGTAAATCCGAAAGCGAATCGGTTTTTGAGCTTACCGAGGATATTTTAAGAGCTTCGGGCTACAGGGATTTTCTTCTTTCGGATATCTCGCCCGACGCACCCGACAGGCTCGCTAATATTGAGGAATTTGTAAATACCGTAAGGCAGTTTGAGGAGGAAAATCCTCAGGCGGACCTTTCCGATTATCTTGAAGAGATAGCATTGATAACTGATATAGACGCGCTTGAAAACGACGAAAACCGAGTTGTTATGATGACGGTGCATTCCGCAAAGGGACTTGAGTTCAAAAATGTCTTTTTAGTAGGAATGGAAGAGGGGATTTTCCCGGGGAATATGTCGATTGCAGGCGGCGAGGCAGAGATAGAAGAGGAAAGAAGACTTGCCTATGTTGCGCTTACAAGGGCAAAGAAAAGGCTTTATATAACTCATACCTCTTCAAGAATGATGTTCGGCTCAACAGGAAGAAATCTTCCGTCAAGATTTTTAAAGGAAATTCCGTCTGAGCTTTGCGAGACTTCAAGCGAGCAAACGGGATTCGGAATGTCCTATTCGGTAAACAGCCAATATTCTAAGCCGAAAACGCCGTCCTCTCCTGCTTTCGGAAATACCGAGTCCGGCTTTGCGGGCGGCTACAGAAGAAAGCCTTCATTTATATCAAATTATTCGGCTCCTGCCAAAAAAGAGCCTACGGATTGCTACAAGGTCGGACAGACGGTTGAGCATTCTGCTTTCGGAAAGGGTATAATAACTTCGATTTCGCAGACAGCCACCGACGCCATGCTTGAAATAAACTTCGAAAAGGTCGGAGTTAAAAAAATAATGGCAGGGTATGCAAAATTAAAAATTCTGTAATGCTTTTTTAATAAAATTCAGTTATAATAAAATCATAAAATATATTATAAGGAGAAAAATATGGCTTCGACTTTAGCTGTAAAAACAAATGCTAAGCTCGCGCTTAAAGGAAATTATATAAAAGCGATATTTGCAAGCTGTGTGCTTGTTTTCTCTCAGCTTATTTTATGGCTTATATGCTCTATGATTTCGGTTATCGGAAATATCGCCGCGGTGATATCGGTATCGGTTTTAGTAAATGTTTTTCTGATAGCGCCGCTGTTTTTAGGTCTTTTAAGATTTTTTAAAAGGCTTGTTTTCGGCTGTGACGATGAGGTTGTAAGCGTATTTTATTATTTTTCGGATTTTAAAGCTTATAAAAGAGCAATGGAATTTGTTTTAAGGCTTTTTGTAAGGGTGCTTCAAAATGCCGTTGTCAGCTTTTTGCCTGCGATAATAGTCAGAATCGCGACAATGCCCTTTATTTATGATTTGTTTGATATAAAGGTTCCGCAGTTTGCGGCAAACCTCTGGGCGGCTAAGAATATATTTATTTTCTTAGGCGGAGTCTGCTTCGTTTTGCTTACCTTAAAGCTTTATCTTGCGCCGTTTCTTTTTGTCGCTCAGGAAAATAAATGTGCGGCGGAAGCAATTTTAATGTCTGGAATTATTGCAAGAAGGTCACTTACCTCGTTTGTATTTTTATGCTTCGGCATGTCGTTTTATATTATAATATCGCTTTTCGCACTGCCGCTTGTTTTCACCGCACCTTACTTTTTTGCGGCTTATATCGTTCATTCGAGATATTCGGTTGCGCAGTATAATAATCATATAGAGGAAAATGATATGAAAAATCCTCATTATGCGGCGGATATCTGAAAATCGGAGGAGAGAAAATGCTGAAAAACATATTGCTTAAATGCTTTTACGGGCTGACCTTTGCGGTAACCGTGTTTAATCTTGCGGCAGGAGTAAAAGAAAGCCTGTTTTTTGATATTAACCGCCTGCCCGAGGGTAAGCTGACCTACAGCGCAGAGTCGCCCGACGGCAAAAGGACTTTAAATATTTACACAGTAGAAAATTCCGTCGGTCAGGCTGTCCGCGGAGAAGTGGTTTATAACAATAAAAAGAGCAATGTTTTTTGGCAGACGGGAATAAAAACCGCCGAAACAATGTGGCTTAATAATGACGGCGTTATTATAAACGGCGTAGGTCTTAATGTAAAAAACGGCGACACATACGATTCGCGCCGCGGAACCTCGCTTTTCCAAGAGGGTAATTTAGGCGGAGAAGCCGCTCCCGAAAATATAGCGGAGTTAAATAAGCAAAAATGAATAAAAACGATATTCTCACCCTTGAAATCACCGATATATCCTCTTCGGGCGACGGGGTCGGGAAAACGGACGGATTTGCGGTTTTCGTTCCCGATACAGCCGTCGGCGATACGGTCCGCGCGCTGATTTTAAAGGTTAAAAAAAGCTATGCTTTTGCAAAAGCCATAGAAATTATAAATAAAAGCCATGATAGAATTGAATCCGAGTGTCCTTATTCAAAGCTTTGCGGAGGATGCTCGCTTCGTCATATTTCCTATAAATCAGAGCTTGCTTTTAAGGAAAAAACAGTAAGGGAAAATATTAAAAGAATTTCGGGAATTGATATGGAGCCCGAGCCTATAACGGCGCTTAGTGATTTAAGATACAGAAATAAGGCCTCTTATCCTATCGCACAGGACGGAACGGTAGGATTTTATGCAAGAAATTCTCATAGAATTATCCCCGTCACCGATTGCCTTTTAGAGCCTGAGGAGTTTTCGGAGATTTGCAGGGCTTTTAAGGACTGGGTAAATAAATATAAAATCCCCGTTTTTAATGAAATTTCAAAAAAGGGAATTCTTAAAAGGCTCGTTTTAAGAAAGGCTTTCGCAACAAATGAAATTATGGTCGGAATTGTAGCAACAGGGGAAATTCCGTTTGAAACAGAGCTTACCGACTGCCTTTTAAAGCAGAATAAAAATATTAAAACCGTAGTTTTAAATATCAATAAAAAGGATAACAATGTTATTTTAGGGGATATTTCCCGCAATATTTTCGGCGGGGGTTACATAAAGGATATTCTTTGCGGAATCGAAGTGAGAATTTCGCTTAAAAGCTTTTATCAGGTCAATCATGATATGGCTCAGCTTCTTTATAAAAAAGCCGCGCAGTACGGAGAAACCGATAATAAGCTTGTTTTGGACCTTTACTGCGGAACGGGAACGATAGGTCTGTCGCTTGCAGATAAGGCTAAAGAGGTTATAGGCGTTGAAATAGTACCGGAGGCGGTTAAGGACGCTGAGGTTAATGCGAAAAGCAATAATTTAAATAATATCAGCTTTATTTGCTCGGATGCGGCAAGTGCAGCAAAAGAGCTTGAAAAAAAGACTGTAAAACCGCAGACCGTGATTTTAGACCCACCGAGAAAGGGCTGCGGCCGTGCGCTTATAGAAACCGTCTGCAATGGGTTTAAGCCTGAAAGAGCTGTCTATGTCTCCTGCGACAGCGCAACGCTTGCAAGGGATATAAAGGTGTTTGAAGAAATGGGCTATAAGCTTATAAAATATGCTCCGTTCGATTTGTTTCCGAGAACAAGGCATGTTGAGTGCGTGGCTCTTTTAAAGCGAAAAAATGAGGAGAATGTATTATGAATTACAGATTTCTGCGTTTCCCTGACGGAAAACAAAAGGCGGTCACCTTCAGCTATGACGACGGGTGCAGGGACGATATAAGGCTTACTGAAACCCTTAACCGCTATAAAATAAAATGCACATTTAATATAAACAGCGCCTGTATTCCCGAAAAGGAAGGCGAATGGAGACTTACGGCGGAAGAAATTAAAAAATATTTAATTGATTCGGGTCATGAAATTGCCATTCACGGGAAATACCATAAGGCAATGGGTAAGCTTCGCCCGATTGACGGAATCCGAGAGGTTTTAGAATGCAGGCAGGAGCTTGAAAATACCTTCGGCATGATTATCCGCGGAATGGCTTATCCCGATACGGGAATAACCGAATTTTCGAATAATACGAATTATGAAGAGATAAGAAATTATCTTAAAGCTCTTGATATTTGCTATGCAAGAACTTTAAACGGTGATAACGACAGATTTGAATTACCCACAGATTTCTTAGCTTGGACCCCTACCGCCCACCACACCAATCCAAAGCTTTTTGATTATATAAATAAGTTTAAAAGCATTACGGGAAAAGAATATTGCTCTGTCAGAGCTCCTAAGCTTTTTTATCTTTGGGGACACAGCTTTGAGTTCGCCGGCGGCGGGTTTGATTTGCTTGAAAAAATCTGCGGTGAAATTTCGGGGCTTGAAGATGTTTGGTATGCGACCAATATGGAGATTTACGATTATGTAAGCGCTTATAATTCACTCATTTTCAGTGCCGACTCCAAAACGGTTTATAATCCCACGCTTTTGAAGGTTTGGTTTGATATCGGCGGTAAAATTTACTCCGTAAATTCGGGCGAGACTATTACTATAGAATAAAAATGGGAAATATTATGATTGAAAAGACAGTAAAAGGAACACTTAATTCTCACAGGCTTATATATAATAAGCCTGCAAAAAACTGGAACGAAGCTCTCCCTTTGGGCAACGGAAGAATAGGCGCAATGCTGTTCGGCGGAGCAGGCACAGAGCATATCGACTTAAATGAAGACACCCTTTGGAGCGGAAGACCGAGCGTTTCAAAGCAAAATTGCTTTGAGGCTTATAAAGCCGCACGCGAGCTTACCTTAAACGGCGAGCCTGAGAGGGCTGAAAAGCTGCTCGAAAAGGAATTCGGGGATTACCTTGTTCAGATGTATCTGCCGCTTGGCTCAATTGATTTAAAAATGCGGCTTGACGGAGAGATTTCCGAATATAATCGGGAATTAAGACTTGATACCGCCGTTTTTAAAACAAGCTTTGTCAGCAACGGTATAAAATATACAAGAACCGCTTTTATAAGCCCTGTTCATCAGGTTATGGCGATTAAAACCGAGGCGGATAAGCCGAATTCGGTTTCTTTTGACTCGGCACTTCACGGTGCCTTAAAATGCCGAGAGTTTTTAAAAAACAAAACCGCTTATATTGAGGGAAACGCACCTGTCTGCGAAGCGCCCTTCGGCAGTACGACCTGCCATGAGGAAAGCAAAATATATTCAGAGTCAGAAAACGAAAAGGGGATTCCCTACTTGGCGGCAATGACGGTTATTGCGGACGGCGCAGAGGTTACAGAAAAAGAAAACCTTTTAAGCGTTGAAAATGCCGACAGCGCAACGGTTATTTTTGCCGTAAGAACAGGATTTAAGGATTATAAAACAGACCCTGTTTTAAGCGGAAAGAATTATAAAGCGGAGCTTTATGAGGATTTAAAAAAAGCCTGCTCAGTAACCTTCGAGGAATTGTTAAAGACTAGTGTAAACGAGCACAGAAGGCTTTATGACCGCACCGAGCTCGTTTTGCCGGATAGCAAAAACAGCTCTCTTCCTACCGACGAAAGGCTAAAATTAAAAGCAAAGGGCGAAGAGGACCAGTCGCTTTATGCCCTGCTTTTCCATTTCGGAAGATATTTAACTGTCTGCGCCTCAAGAAAAGGCACTCAGCCGATGAATTTGCAGGGAATATGGAATAAGGAGCTTATTCCGCCGTGGTCAAGCAATTATACGCTTAATATTAACACCGAAATGAACTACTGGCCGACTCTCAGCGCAGGTCTTGAAGAATGCTATGAGCCGCTGATCGGTATGATTAAGGAAATGGCGGTTTTAGGCGAAAAAACAGCCGAAAGCTACTATAATGCAGAGGGCTGGGTGAGCCACCATGCCTCGGATATTTGGAGAGTTACCCACCCTACGACCAACAGGATAAACAACTGCTGTCAGTGGGGATACTGGCCGATGTCCTCAGGCTGGCTTACGAAAATGCTTTTTGACTATTATATCCATACCGAGGATTTAGAATTCTTAAAGGAAATATATCCCGTTTTAAAGGGCTCCGCGGATTTTTATAAGTCTATGCTTATAAAAATTGACGAAAATTTTGTTTTCTGTCCCTCAACAAGCCCTGAAAACCGATATATGCTGGGTTCCGATGAGTCCTGCTCGCTTGATATAACAACGGCGATGACTACCGAAATTATCCGCGATGTTTTAAATATCGCAGATATTGCCTCTAAAAAGCTCGGAAAATCCCATACGGATTATTTAGAATTTGCAAAAAAGCTTCCCGAATTTAAAATTGATTCGGACGGCGGACTTTCGGAATGGTACACCGAGCATGAGAAGTGGGATATCCACCATAGGCATGTGTCCCATCTTTATGCGCTTTTCCCGTCTAATCAGATTACCGATGAAGCCCCGAAGCTTGAAGAGGCTTGCAAAAAGACCTTAGAGCAGAGGGGAGACGGCGGAACAGGTTGGAGCCTTGCATGGAAAATAAATCTTTGGGCAAGACTTAAGGACGGCGAGCATGCGCTTAAGCTACTAGATAATCAGTTAACGCCTATTGACAGCGAAATTAACACTCCCGACTGTATGGGCGGAAGCTATCCCAACCTTTTCTGTGCGCATCCGCCTTTTCAAATTGACGGAAATTTCGGCGCCTGCAACGGAATTATGATGATGTTGGCTCAGTATAATAACGGCAAATTAGAGCTTCTTCCGGCTTTGCCTGAGTCTTGGAAAAACGGCGCGCTGTACGGCTATCACGCAAACGGCGGAAAGGTAATAGACATAGTCTGGAAGGACGGAAAGCTGATTTAATATTTATTAACAGATTGCCTTAAAAATTAAAAAATCTCAGCCAAAAAGGCTGAGATTTTTTAATTTTACAGTTTTTTATTATTCTAACTTTAAAACAATTCTATCAATATTATAATGCCTTGAGAGAAAATTCTGATATCAGTTGGAATTCGCGGATTTTAAAAAGTCTTTTGGCGGCACTCCGAATTTCTTTTTGAAAACAGAAGAAAAATATGCAGGATTGCAAAATCCGAGACAATCGGAAATTTCGGTTATTGAATAGTTAGATTGCTGCAGCAGCCATTTTGCCTCGTCAAGCCGTAAGTTCTCTATATATTCGCTTATGCTTAAACCCGAACGGTTTTTAAAAAGGTGGCTGAGAGTGGAAACACTGCAATTAAATTCTTTGCTTAATTCTTTCATGGTAAGCTTATAATTGTGGTTTGTAGTAATATATCTTAAAAGACGAATATAAATATCTTTATCGTCCGCAGCATTTGACAGCTCTTCATATTTTTCGAGATATGCTTCAAGCATAAACATTAAAGGGTGAATAACCGCGTCAATCTTTGATTTCTCAGGAATAACCGGATTTAAAAATTTATCTCGCAGCTCAGATACTTTTTTCCATTCGATATGATTTTTGAATGCGAAATGCTTTGCCTTGCTTTGAGCGATAATTTCATCAGTGCCCTTAAAGCCTCCGACTGAAATAAAGCCGACATTTTTTCCTTTGACTCTTACAGGATAAACAAATTCTCCGACTCCTGCATGGCACACTCCGAAAAATTCTCCCGCTTCACATTTTTTGAAAACCTTATTTTGTTTTTCAACGCATAAATTCCAGTTTTCGGTTACTGTTTTAACAAAACGGCAGTATGGGTTTAGGTGAAAATTATAACGTATAAGACCCTGCACAGCGGTAAACGAGCCGTGGAGCGTCACGGAGAAATTGTTTGTTTCGTTAAGGTAATCAATATATTTCGAGATATCTTTAAGGCCTACTTGCATTTTTATCACTTCTTGCACGATTTTATAAAAAATAAATGCTAATTTGTATGAAATCTTTCGTTTTGTTTATTATAATATAGATGACTGATATAGTCAAGAAATTAAATTTTTTTGCATCGAAGCGGGTGTTTTTGGTATGAAAAAAACGGAGCATATTGCTGATTTATGTGTTGTAGGAGGCGGAATGGCAGGAATTTGTGCTGCAATTTCAGCTGCAAGACACGGAATAAAGGTAGTACTTGTTCAAGACAGAGGAGTATTGGGCGGTAATGCGTCAAGTGAAATAAGAATGTGGATTTGCGGGGCGCACGGGAAGGATAACAGAGAAACCGGAATTATCGAAGAAATAATGCTTGAAAACTTTTATCAGAATCCGCAGCTTAGCTACCCGTTATGGGATATGGTATTATTTGATAAGACCGCGCGGCAGGAAAATCTTACACTGCTGCTTAATACAAGCTGTCTGGACGCTGAAATGAAAAACGGAAAAATTGTCAGCATCAAAGCATGGCAATCACCTTGCGAGACAATGCACACTGTTAAAGCTGATTTTTTTGCCGATTGTTCGGGCGACAGTATTTTAGCACCATTAACCGGAGCAAATTATCGCTACGGGCGGGAAGCAAGGAATGAATTCCGTGAAAGCATAGAGCCTGAATCGGCAGACAAAAAAACAATGGGAATGAGTTGCCTGCTTCAAGTTCGCGAAACCGATAAGCCGCAGCCCTTTTCTCCGCCCGAATGGGCATATAAGTATTATTCCGATGATGATATACCTTTTAGGGAGCATGATTTATCGTCAAATTTTTGGTGGATAGAAACCGGCGGCGAGGATGACTGTATTCATGACACTGATAAATGCAGGGATGAGCTTTTAAAAATAGCTTACGGCGTTTGGGACCACATAAAAAACCATGGCAGACACGGAGCCGAAAATTATGTGCTGGAGTGGGTCGGGCTCTTACCGGGAAAACGCGAGAGCAGAAGATATATAGGAAAATATACCGTAACGCAGAATGATGTTGAATCCGGCGGAAATTTTGAAGATATTATTGCTTACGGCGGCTGGTCTATGGATGACCATTTTCCTGCAGGTATAAAGCATAAAGCTTCTTATCCAACCGTTTATCATCCGGCGCCTTCTCCTTGGGGAATTCCTTTTAGGGCATTATGCTCAGAGAATATTGAAAACCTATTGTTTGCAGGAAGAAATATCAGCGTTACGCATGCCGCACTTTCTTCATCCCGTGTCATGGCTACATGCGCACTGTTAGGGCAGGCTGTAGGAACAGCGGCGGCTCAGATGGTTTTAAACGGCGAGAATACAAATAATATAAATATTGAAAAATTACAATCGACTCTTATGGATGACGATTGTTGGCTGCCGAAAAAAAGCAGATGTGTTTCAAGGCTTTCTTTAAAATTAAAATGCAGCGACGGTATTGTTATTAACGGAAGAGAGCGGGGCGATGAAAATCGCTGGGTAGGGAAAAAGGGCGATTATCTTGAATACACAAGCAATGAGCCTTTTAAGCTTTCGGGAATTCGGATTGTTTTTGACAGTAACTTAAACCGTGACTATCAGAATATGCCGTGCTGTATTAAACTGAAAGAGGATCGTTTCAAGCTTCCCGAAACTCTTATAAAAGATTTTGATATAATTCTTACGTTTAAAGACGGCAATGATAAGGTATATTCCTTCAGTAACAACCATACAAGATTTTTAAAGCTTGATATCAAAGGCGAGGTTTTAAGCGTTAAGCTTTTGCCGCTTGAAACCTACGGTGCAAAAACATTTAATATTTTTAGTTTTGAGGTGCTTTAAGTGAAAGACTTTTTTGTAAAGGAAGCCGAAAAGAAAATCGAGGTTGCAGGGAATTATGATGTTATTATAGCGGGCTCAGGTCCGTCCGGTTTTGCGGCCGCCGTTACAGCGGCGAGAAACGGGGCAAAAACACTGATTATAGAGGCGCAGTCAAGTATAGGCGGTGTATCTACAAGCGGACTGATGAGCCATTTTACCGGAAGAGTAGAGAGCAAAATTTACAGCGAAATTCTTGAACGCTCGCATAGTAATGACTTTTTCGAATGCAGTGATAAAACGAAGATAGATCCCGAGCTTTTAAAAAATACATATCTTGAAATGCTAAGTGAAGCCGGTGTCGATATTCTTCTTTATACCTTTGTCTGCGATGTTATAAAAAGCGGCAACCGCATTACAGGAGTTGTCACCGAAAGCAAAAGCGGAAGAAAGGCTTATCTTGCGGACGTTATAATTGACGCAACCGGCGACGGCGATGTAGCTTACCGCGCTGGTGCGGAATACTTCAAGGGCCGCGAAAGCGACGGAAAAATGCAGCCTGCCACGCTTATGTTCAAGGTAGGCGGAGTTGATATGTCACGCGCCGTATTTCCTCCATCATTTGAAACAACTGTCGAGACCGATAAAGGAGAGCTGCAAGCGCTTGCAAAAAAGCATCTTCCTTTCCCTGCAGGACATGTTCTGCTTTATTCTTCGACTATTCCCGGAATAGTTACCTGTAATATGACTAATTGTATTGATATCGACGGAACCAAGGCGGAGGATCTTACACGTGCGGAAATTGTATGCCGATCACAAATGCAGCCTATTGTCGAATTCTTAAGAGAATATGTCCCGGGATATGAAAATTGCTATATTATAAGTGCCGCTTCACTTATTGGAATTCGCGAAACGCGTCATTTTATAGGATTAAAACAGATAACGGAAAACGATATAATTGAAGCCCGCCAATTTGAGGACCGTGTTGTTCACGGAGCTTGGTTTAATTTCGATATTCATAATATAAGCGGAGTCAGTCTTGACAAAACAGGAGTGCAAAAATACTTTAAGCAGCAAAACGGATATTCCATTCCTTACGGCTGTATGGTACCGATAAAAACAGAAGGATTGCTTCTTACCGGCAGAAATATTTCGGGGACTCACATGGCTCATTCCAGCTTCAGGGCAATGCCGATATGCGTCGGAATCGGCGAGGCATGCGGTGCGGCAGCGACTATTGCCGTTAAGGAAAATATAAATTTAAGGGATGTTTCGCCCGAAGAAATCAGAAAACTAATTTTTTAACAGGAGCAAATATAATGGCAGAAATTATTTTTACAGGCGACCTTATGTGCAGTCCGTCTATGACTGAAAAATCCGATCGAAAATATGATGTTTTCTTTGAAAAGTCAAAAAAACTCCTTCGCAGTGCCGATTTCACAGTCGGAAATCTCGAAACGCCTGTCGCGGGAGAAAAGCTTAAATATTCTTTTGAAAGGTATTCCTTTAATACCCCTGTAAGCTATGTTGAAGCGTTGAAAAAAGCGGGCTTTGATTTGCTGTGCCTTGCAAACAATCATGTGATGGACAGAGGAGAACAGGGTATTTTAAATACGATTGAAAATTGCCGAAGTATCGGGATAGATACGGTAGGAGCTTTTAAAACCGAAAAGGAAAGAAACAAAACATATATTAAAAATATTGACGGAATAAAGGTGGCGTTTTTAAATTATACTTACGGAACGAACGCTTTTGCCCACCATAGGTATTTAGAGCATAAATATATGGTAAATCTTTTTCAGCCTGAGGAATGCAATAAAGGCTCTGTTTTTCTCTTAAATTCCTATGAGCAAATTGCGAAAGATACCGATGAAATATATAATAAAAAATTAGGATTTGAATTTGCAGAGCCTTATATAGAGCAATTGAAGAATGATATTAGCAAGGCAAAGAGCAAATCGGATTTTGTAGTTATGATTATGCATTCGGGAGGACAGTATAATGATGTACCCGAAGCATATACGAAAAATCTTGTAAAAATAATAAAATCATTCGGTGCGGACATTATTGTGGGACATCACCCGCATATTATTCAAAAAACCTGCTTAACTGACGGAGTTTTAACGGCATATTCTTTAGGAAATTTCTTATTTTCGCTTGAAAGAAAAAATGATATACATATTGATCCTGCCGGCGGAGAAAAAATCGATCCAAGCTATTCTGTAATACTGCGATTGACATTAAAAAGAGATAAGCAAAGTATTAGACCTGAATATGCGTTTAATTTAATGAAAATAACCGAAATTGACGGACTCCCCATTCCTGTAAATACCTATGAGCTATACAAAGAAACAGGAGACGAAAAGCTGTTATCGGATATACGGTTTTTTGTTAACCGTTTTGCGGGGAATAATGCTTTTAAAGCTGTGCAAGAAACTTATCACTTGCCGATAGGAGAATAAAAAATGATAATACACAAGAATTTTGCAGGCGGGAATATTCAGGTTGTCGGCGAGAGCGGCGATGACATATATCTAAAAAATGAGCTTAGAGATACAGGCGAGGATTGGTTTTACTGGGCGTTCTGCGTTGAAAACGCAGAAAATAAAACATTAACCTTCCATTTTGAAGATAACAGGCTCGGTTATTTCGGTCCCGCCGTAAGTAAGGATTTTTATAATTGGTCTTGGCTTAACAGTGTCAATGAAAACAGCTTCACATACACTTTCGGTGCAAATGAAAATAAGGTTTATTTTGCTCATCACATGCTTTATAATACCGAAAGGTTTTATAATCTCGCAAAATCAAATAATATTGAAGTTAAAGAATTATGTAAAACAAAAAAGGGGCGCAGTGTACCGTATATTGAATTCGGGGAAGGCCAAAAAACCGTTATGCTGACTGCCAGACATCATGCCTGCGAATCTACGGGTGATTATGTTTTGGAGGGTGTGCTGAAATATTTATTGGAAACGCATAATGAACAGTTTCGGTATATTATAGTTCCGTTTGTGGATTTCGACGGAGTTATTGACGGAGATCAGGGAAAAAGCAGAATTCCCCATGACCATAACAGAGATTATATAGATAATCCGATATATCCGGAAACAAAAGCAATAATGCGGCTTGCAAATAGCGGTGATGTAATTTTCGGATGCGATTTTCATTCTCCGTGGCATAATGGCGGCGAAAATGATAATTGTTTTATAGTCTGCAACGATGATTTACACAGCGCAGAATATAAGAAATTCGGAAATATACTTGAATTGCAGATAACCTCTGATTCATTTTCTTATAAATGTGAAAACAATCATATTTTCGGAATCGGTTGGAATACAACCAACGGAAAACAGTTCGGTAGCTTTATAAACAGCCTTGGCGCAAAGGTCGCTTTTACATTGGAAACAGCCTATTTCGGCACTAAAGATAATATTTTTACACAAAAAAGAGCATTAAAGCTCGGTGACTGCTTTGCTAAAGCAATGCTTGAATATTTAAATAATAAATAACAAATAAAAAATCCGAGTCCGGTTAGGGACTCGGATTTTTAACACCTGAATTTAATATGCCTTTCCGAAATAAAGCATGTGCTTGGCTTTTTTGCCGCAGCAAACGCAGGTATCGGAAATTTCTTCCTGCTCGAAAGGAATACAGCGGGATGTAACTCCTGCATACTCCTTTAATTTGTCCTCACACTCTCTGTCGCCGCACCACATCGCCCTGATAAATCCGGGCTTGTTATCGGCGATATCCTTCATTTCTTCAAGAGAATGAGCGTCAAAGGTCATATTCTCGCGGCGCTTTAATGCCGAATTATAGAGATTGTCTCTGACCTCGGTTAAAAGGCGCGGAATTTCGGTTTTCAAATCGTCAAGAGAAACGGTAATTTTCTCATAATTATCTCTTCTTGCGATAACACATGAATTATTTTCAATATCTCTCGGACCGATTTCAATTCTGAGCGGAACGCCCTTCATTTCATATTCCGCAAACTTCCATCCAGGGGACTGCTCGCTTTTATCGCATTTAACTCGGCAGACCTTTTTAAGTCTTTCGCAAAGCTCGTCGGCTTTTTCTAAAACGCCTGCCTTGTGCGAAGCGATAGGAACGATTACAGCCTGTATAGGAGCTATGGCAGGGGGGAGAACGAGACCGTTATCGTCTCCGTGCGTCATAATAACGGCGCCGATAAGTCTTGTTGTTGTTCCCCATGATGTCTGGTAGGGGTGGCATAGCTTATTTTCCCTGTCGGTAAAGGTAACGCCGAACGCCTTCGAAAAACCGTCCCCGAAATAGTGCGAGGTTCCGCTTTGCAGAGCCTTTCCGTCGTGCATTAAGGCTTCTATTGTATAGGTCGCCTCAGCACCCGCAAAGCGCTCCTTTTCGGTTTTCTGACCCTTGACAACAGGCATCGCAAGGTATTTTTCGGCAAACTCCGCATATACATTTAACATCTGCTCGGTTTCATGCTTTGCTTCCTCGGCGGTTTCGTGTATTGTATGACCCTCCTGCCATAAAAACTCGCGAGAGCGCAGGAAAGGTCTTGTAGTCTTTTCCCAGCGGACTACGCTGCACCACTGATTGTAAAGCTTCGGCAGGTCGCGGTAGGACTGAACGATATTTTTAAAGTGGTCGCAGAAAAGAGTCTCCGAAGTAGGCCTTACACAGAGCCTTTCTTCAAGCTTTTCGTTTCCTCCGTGGGTTACCCATGCAACCTCTGGAGCAAAGCCCTCAACATGGTCCTTTTCCTTCTGCAAAAGGCTTTCGGGAATGAAAAGAGGCATATAAACATTTTCATGTCCTTTTTCCTTGAACATAGAGTCCATAATATGCTGAATGTTTTCCCAGATAGCGTATCCGTAAGGTCTGATAATCATACAGCCCTTTACCGAGGAATAATCAATAAGCTCGGCTTTAAGGCAGACATCGGTATACCACTGGGCAAAGTCCTCGTCCATCGAGGTAATGGATTTAACCATTTTTTCGTTTTTAGCCATAATAAATATCACCTGAAATACACATATTAAATACATTATAATTTAAAACCGCTTTTTTTGCAACAGTTTTATAAAATGTGTTTTAAAAAATAAAAAAACTATTGACAAAAGCTCATTTTGAACATATCATTTGATATAGAAAATATTCATTGGAGGAAAAATTATGGTTTTTGAAAAGTTTGTTGAAATTCTCGCCGATCAGCTTGATGTCGATAAGGATACTATCACTCCCGAGACAAAAATTGCCGAGGATTTGAATGCGGACAGTCTTGATGTCGTAGAAATGCTTATGGCTATCGAGGATGAATTTAATATCGAAATTCCGGACGAGGAAATTGAAAACTTTAAAACTGTAAACGATGTTGTAGAGTACATTCAGAATCATTCGGAAAACTGATTATTTCTTAAATTTAAGCACCGCCCTCGGCTTAAAGCCGTGAAGGCGGTGTTTTTATGCAAAAATCCATTTGTACGCTTTTAATAAGCTTGTCTATTTTGCCTATGTCAATTTGTCGAAAAAAGTAGTATAATAGTACATAGGAGATGAATATTTAAGTGTTTAAAAAAGGGGATACTGTTGTTTACGGGTCAAACGGAACCTGTATAATTGAGGGGACAGAAAAAAAGAAGATAGGCAAAGAGGTTTATGAGTATTTTTGCTTAAAGCCGGTTTTGCAGGATAATAACCTTATTTATGTGCCTGTAAAAAATAAAAGCCTGATGTCTAAAATCAAAAAGACCTTAGGGTTTAATGAGCTTTGCGAGCTGATAAGCGGCTCGGGCGATATCGAGCCTAATTGGATTGCAGATGAAACTCAGCGCAGAGATACATATAAAAATATCCTTTCTTCGGGCGACCGAAAGGGAATTATCGGACTTACTAAGGCGCTTTATAATGAGAAAATAAGAAGAAAAGAGATAGGCAAAAAGCTTAGAAGCAATGATGAAATTCTGCTTAAGCGAGCGGTAAACTATCTGCTCAGCGAGTTTTCAACAGCGGTTGAGGTCGATTATTATCAGGTAATTCCGCTTATCATGAATGAAATTTCTCCGAGCGAGCTTAAAGTCAAAGAATAAAGCATAAAAAAATTCTCAGTCTTTTTTTGACTGAGAATTTTTTTAGAGTTTTAATTGGCATAAACCGAAGTAAAGCCGTAATATTCTTCAAGAGTAAGTCCGCTGTTATAAATTTTTTCGGCTTTTTCAACGCCGATATATCTGTAATGCCAAGACTCGTACATATATCCCGTAATGTTTTCCTTGCCCTCGGGGTATCTTAAAATAAATCCGTATTTATAAGCGTTTGCGGCAAGCCAGTTGCATTCGGGAGTTCCGGTAAAGCTTGAGCTTGCTTTGTTTATATCAAATGCAAGGCCTGTCTGATGCTCGGAATACCCCGGGCGCGCAGAGTATCTGTCAGCTGCCGCGACGCCGTCTCTTTTAACATAATTGTTATAAAGCTGCTGCTGTGTGCTGTAGCTTCTGAATCCCGAGGCAACTCTCATTGAAAGACCCTCGCTTCTTGCTGCTTCAAACATTTGATCAAGAGCCGCTTGGGCTTCGGGATTAACGCCTGGGTTGTAATTTTTAGGAAGCGGATAGGATTTATTTGCGATTAAAATTCCGTCAATATATTTAAGCTCAGGAACTACGGGATTTTTAGCTGTTACCTTAAAAGAGGAGCTGACCTCTTTATTGTCAGCGGATGTAACCGTTACGGTGCATTCGCCCTCACCTACGGCGGTTATATTTCCGTGCGCGTTTACCTTTGCAACCGCAGTATTGCTTGACTGCCAGATTTCCGATTTGTCGGTAGCGTTAGAAGGGTACATCGTAACAATAGGCATAAACGAGGTTCCGACCTCAAATTCCCTTTCATAAGCGCTGAGCTTCATTGATTCGACGCCGATTTTTACAGGCTCCGGTTCGGGCTCAGGCTCGGGAACGGAAGAGGTTTCCTGCTTGCTTGCGGAAGCTTCCACGGCAGGCTTGCTGACCTCTGATTTTGTTACAGATTTTTTATTGCCTTTGCTTTTGCATGCCGAAAAGCTCAGCATTAGAGCAAAAACGGTTAAAATACTAAGAATTTTTTTCATAACATCACCGAGCGTTTTCTTTTATATTACCATATTTGAAATAAAAAGAAAAGGGGTGAATGAAACTTTTGTCGAAAAAGCTTAAAAGGTAAAGTTTTTACCGTTGATTTTAAAAAATCTTTAAGCTACAATTTTCTTATAATCAATCGAAAAAGGAAAATGAATTATGAAAAAAGCTTTATGTCTTGTATTTTGTTTTTTATCGGTTTTCTCTTTTGCCGCATGCAAAAAGAAAAGTAATACTCAGAAAAACCAAAACAGTTCTTCGTCTGAATCCTCATATAATTCCTCAAAAGCTTATAGTCAGTCAGACAATTCTTCAGTGTCGGAAACAGGTTCTGCAATTAAAGAAAATCAAAGCTCCTCTGCCGGAGCTTCGGAAAGCTCAAAAAGCAAGAGTAAATCAAGCTCCGAGGATAAAAACAGCAGTAACGGCAGTAATTCTTCAGACAGCTCTGAGTCTGATGAAATTCCGTATTTCCCCGGAATTTATTGATTATTTTAAAACTCAATCTCAAAATCGAGGATTTTTATTCCGTTTTTCGAAATTTCAACGGCTTTTCTGTCATCGGAAAATCCGATTTTTCTTCCCACCGTGTATGCCTTTGATATTCCGTAAAAGAAAATAAACAGGCATAGTGCGCATATAAAGCTTAAGTAAAACGATTTAAAAAATAAACTTCCTTTTTTCTTCATAGCTTTAAAAGCAACTCGCTTAAAGCGTTTCCAAGCAGGGTTGCCGAATATGTTACCTCCTCTAAAGAATTTGCGTCGGTTCCGATTTCTATAAGCATTGAGCCTGTAGACAGGCTTTCGTTATAATTTCTTGACATCAGTGAAAGCGAGCGCGCAAGGGACGGATATTTGCTTTCGAGCTTCTCCTGAAGCTTTAAGGCAAGCTTTAAATTTTCCTGCCAGTTTGGGAAATTTGTCACACTTCCGCTCTGAGAGCCCATAACAAGCATTATCTGCGCCGCTTTTTTGCCGCCGATTTCGGTTGTAAGCTTTACCTTTTCGTTAGCCGACGGAGTGATTGCGTCACGGTGCATATCTATAACGATTTTTATGCTCGGATATTTTTTAAGATAAGAAAGAATGGTTTTTGAAGCCCTCTTGTAGCTTTCATTATAGGACGGATAGTCGTGGGTCGTCTTATCATGTAAGGTGTTAATGCCCGCTTCATTTAATTTTTTAGTTACGATATTTCCGAGAGCTACCATATTTTTTGCCTCGTCGGTAGTTCTTGATTTGTCGCTTGCGGTGTAAAAATCCCTGCTTTCATCTAAAAACGATTCTGTAGTGTGGGTGTGCATGATAAGCACCTGCGGTTCGCTTTTTTTATCGATTTTATAGCCGAGCTTTGCTTCATAAAGAGATTTTATGTCAATATCAAGTCCCGATGAGTTTTTAACATAAATATTTTTGTATGATGCTTTTGCGGTATAAGGCGAAATAAACTTTTCGCTTACGGTCCCTATTGCCGCCTCTCTTGCCGCCGCAGGAACAGCGGCGCTTTTAGATTCGGTTGTTGACTGGGTTTCGGCGCTGCTTGTATTTTCAGCCTTTTTCTTAACTTCGGTATTTATGCTTGTAACCGTTATATCGGAGGACTCTGGGTTTTTTTGAGCCGTTGTTTCGAGATTTAACGGTTTATTTAAAACACTGACAAAGCTGTAAACCGTTAAAATCGCGCAGGTTATAACGCTTAAGGAAAATCTTGCTACAGTTCTTTTATCATTCAATTCATCGCTTCCCGTCATACTAAATAATACTGTTAAATAATATGATTAAAAAATCGTTTTTATTCGAAGCTTAATAAATCGGTATCGAGGCGGTCTAACAGTAAGGAATTTATTGCGTCCGCTAAAATTCTTGCGGGCCTTTTTATTAAAATATCAATGTCGAGCGGAGTGACCGTTAATGGCTTTTGACATTTTTCATTTATTTCAATAACCGTCGGCATACCTACAGCGATTACATTTACTCCCAAGGTCTTTTTGCTGAGCTCTTTTTTGTGAGCCTTAACCCCCGAGCCCGCCGTTATTCCTCGGCTTGAAAGCTGTAAGCAGAGGCAAAGCCGTTTTGAATTCATTGCGGCAAGCGAATCTATCGCAAAGATTAAGTCGGGATTGCAAATATCACAGGCGGCTTTTATTTTATCAAAGCTTTCAAACCCCGTTTTTCCCGCAACATCGGGGATAACCGAGTAAACAGCCCGTATTCCGTTTTTTTCTGCAAAGTCCTTAAGATGTCCCGTTACAGCCGTGCGCTTTACGGTTTCGGGGCCGAACGAATCTGAGGTGATATCGGGATTTCCGAGTCCGCAAATCAAAACCGTTTTTGCGCTTTCGGGGACAAATTTTTTAAGCGCCGATAAAAAAGCTTCTTTAAGCTCTTTTTTATCAAGCTCGGGATGGATTTTCGAAAAATCTATAAGAGCCGTGCTTTCATTTTGCGATAAATAAAAATAAGAAACGATTTTGCCGAAGCTTTCTGTTTTTTCGGCTTTATTCTTGTTTTCTGCCATTTCATCAATTAAATCTGTTCTGTAGCTCATAGATTTATTATGCCCAAAAATATTAAAAAATCCTTGCTTTAATAAGGTCTTCATAAAGACACCTTTGTTAATCGGGGAGCCAACGGGCAGGTGATGCTTATGCGTTGCCTGTCCGTTGGCTTTTTTCGTTATAATCCGGCTGTATTGCCGATATAACGGAAATAAATATCAATTTGCTGTTCGGTGTTTTGCTTGAACCGCTTACGCCTCCCGTGAATGACTATCTTTGAAACGAAGGTGTGCAGGATTTCGGGTGTAAGCTCGGTTATGCGCGTATACTTTTTAGCGAGTCCTATGAACTTATCCACATCGCTTGCCGCCTGCTTGTTTGCCCTCAAAAGGCGACGGGGCGACAATTTCCGATACATCAGACCAACGGTGAAAAAGTGCTTTAAGCGTTCCGCATACAAGACAGGGGCGATATTCCGAATATTTTACGGTTATACCGTCTTTGATAGAAGCCATTACTTTTTACCCCCTAAGAAGTGATTTTTCTTTTTGCCCGATTTCCTTTATTTCGGAAGTTTTGATTTAAAGTTTGCTGCCCTACATCTGCGCTATATGGTTGCCGACCGTTTTTGTCAAGTCATTCAATCTTTCCGCGGCTAAGTTCGCGGTATACCGTCGTAAAGCTTACTTTTAAGATTTTCACGATTTCGTTTATTTCCATTCCTGCCGAATAGAGTTTTTCAAGCTTTTTGCGCCCTTCGTATGTTAATTAGCGAATATTCATTGTTTCACCACCTTAATTTACATAAAAAAATAAATTGCCTTCGGTCTTGCGACCTCTTGCAATTTATTGTAAAACTTTTTATTTTAAATTTGCGACCAATTCGCATATTGACAAAATGAAAACAG
>DBKZ01000026.1 GCA_002297415.1 Ruminococcaceae bacterium UBA737 | reverse complement strand
AGAATGGTTGCAGGTCTTGAAGAAATTTCTGACGGTGAGATTTATATCGGTGACCGCTTGGTTAACGATGTCGCACCTAAGGACCGTGACATTGCGATGGTTTTCCAGAACTACGCACTTTATCCTCACATGACAGTGTTTGATAACATGGCTTTCGGTCTTAAATTAAGAAAGACCCCGAAGGATGAAATCAAGCGCCGTGTTGAAGAGGCTGCAAGAATTCTTGATATCGAGCATCTCTTAGAGCGTAAGCCTAAGGCTTTGTCCGGCGGTCAGCGTCAGCGTGTTGCTCTCGGCCGTGCTATCGTTCGTGAGCCTAAGGTATTCTTACTTGATGAGCCGCTTTCTAACCTTGATGCTAAGCTCCGTGCTCAGATGCGTACTGAGATTTCAAAGCTTCATCAGCGTTTAGGTACAACATTTATTTATGTTACACACGATCAGACCGAGGCTATGACCATGGGTACAAGAATCGTTGTAATGAAGAGCGGTTTAATTCAGCAGGTTGATTCTCCGCAGAACCTTTATCTCTATCCCTGCAACCTTTTCGTTGCCGGATTTATCGGTTCTCCGCAGATGAACTTTATTGATTCCGTACTCGTTAAGGACGGAGACGATTTCTTCGTTGAATACGGTTCTGAGGATACAAAGACCAAAGCCGGCGTTAAATTCAGAATTAAGCTTCCGGCTTCTAAGAATAAGGATAACTGCCTTGACGCTTATGCAGGCAAGGAAGTTATTATGGGTATCAGACCTGAGGATATTCACGATGAGCCCGATCTTATTGAAACCTATGCTGACGGCAAGGTTACCGCAAATGTTGAAGTAACCGAGCTTATGGGTGCTGAAACCTATCTTTATATGAACAGTGAGGACAACGCTATCAATGCACGCGTTTCTCCGACCTCTACAGCAAAGCCCGGCGATACAATCACAATCGCTATGGAGCCTGCTAAGATTCACCTGTTCGATAAAGAAACAGAGCTTACAATCTGCAATTGATTTTATAAAATTTCAAAACCGTCTGAATTTATTCAGACGGTTTTTTTATTACTTGAATTATTTGTCCGAAAATAGTATAATTAAAATGTATTGTTACTCAATTCCTTCAAATAATAAATGCGGAGGGATAGTAATGAGTAATACCAAGAAAAAAGAAACAGCTTTGGCTGACGCCGAAAAGCAGGCTGAGGTTATAAAGGAAACGGGAAGCGTAACCGCGTTTGACGGAAGGCACAGAATTCACTGCCTTACAATAATTGGAGAAATTGAGGGTCATACTGTTTTGCCCGAGCAAAGCAAAACGACAAAATATGAACATGTTATTCCTCAGCTTATCGCAGTGGAAGAAAGTAAGGAAATAGAGGGTCTTTTGCTTATTCTTAATACAGTCGGCGGCGATGTTGAAGCAGGTCTTGCAATTGCTGAGCTTATCGCGGGAATGAAAAAGCCTGTTGTTTCTTTTGTTTTAGGCGGCGGACATTCAATAGGTATTCCGCTTGCGGTGTCTGCAAAGAGGTCTTTTATAGCGCCTTCCGCTACAATGACTTTGCACCCTGTCAGAATGACGGGACTTGTAATCGGCGTGCCTCAGATGATGGAGCATTTTTCAAAAATGCAGGATAGAATAACAGGGTTTGTAACATCCCATTCCGGAATAACAAAGAGAAGATTTACCGAGCTTATGATGAATACAGGCGAGCTTGTAACCGATGTCGGAACTGTTTTAAACGGCAGACAGGCGGTAGAAGAAAAGCTTATAGATTCTATCGGAACGCTTAAAGATGTTATAAAATGCCTAAACGATATGTGTGAAACAGGAAAAAAATAAAGCTTTAAATAATAAAGGCCGCTTTTGCGGCCGAAAACCGTGGGGAGTACATATATGGCACAAAAAAGAAAAAGTTCAAAAGCGAATGCCAAAAGACAGCTCTATTCGATAATAGGGTTTGCTTTTTCGCTGTTTTTTATGTTTGTCGTGTTTATAAAGGGCGAAAATGTCTGGACCTCTATGCATAATATTATGTTCAGCCTTTTCGGAATAACGGCGTTTGTCCTGCCTGTTATAACGGGAGTGATTTCCGTTCTTGCGGCGTGCAATAAAAACAGTACTGCGGTCAAGGTGAGAATTTCGGAGATTTCCGTTCTTGTCCTTTTTATAGGCTCGCTTATTGATACTATCGCGAATTATACCGACGGGCTTACATTTAACGCCCATTGGGATAAGCTTTGGAACGCGGGAAGCGTTTTAAAGGAGGCTGTTAAGGGCGGCGGAGTTTTAGGCTCGCTTGTTTCTCACCCTTTAAGCGCAGGTTTCGGAAAAACAGGAGCAATTATAACTCTTTCAATTCTGATTTTTGTCCTTGTTATGGTTATAACGGGAACTACCCTTCTTAAGCTTTTTAAAACAGTTTCTAAACCCATAAAGGCTGTTTCGGCTCAGACTAAGGAAACATTTTCTCAGAACGATGAAGAAGAAAAGAAAGGAAATATTCGCATAATAAAAGGTTTCGATGTAGATGTTCCTGTAGACGATATTCCTGAAAAGCGTACCTCAGGCAGGAAAAAAACTTTAAGCGAAATTCAGAAAAAGGTTGTAGATACATATAACGGCGAGGACGGTGCGGATAACAGCGCTGATGAGATAAACGAGGTTAAGCCCGTTGTTTCCTCAACCGATGTAAACGGTGCGCTTGACGCTGCAAAGGAAGAAACCGCAAAGCCTGAAAAAATTACAGTCGATTTTCAGGCGGAAACCGAAAAGGTTTCAAATGAAATTGAAGATAATGATGTGATAAGGAGCTACAGATTTCCGCCCGCAGAGCTTTTAAAGGCTTCAAATTCGGTAAGCGCAAAAGCCCTTAGCACAGAGCTTGAAACCACTGCAAAGCATTTGGTGGAAACCCTTAAAAGCTTTAATGTTGAGACCCGTGTTGTTGATATCAGCCGCGGACCGACGGTTACAAGATATGAGCTTCAGCCCTGCGCAGGCGTTAAAATAAGCAAGATTACAAACCTTGCCGACGATATTGCGCTTAATCTTGCCTCGGCAGGAGTAAGAATTGAAGCGCCTATTCCGAATAAGGCGGCTGTCGGAATTGAAGTGCCGAATAAAACAAGTGCCGTTGTAGGAGTCAGGGAAATTATTGAATCGACAGCGTTTACAGCCTCTAAAAGCAAGCTTACGGTTGCTATGGGCAGAGATATCGGCGGTAATATAGTTGTCGCGGATATCGCAAAAATGCCTCACGGACTTATCGCAGGCGCTACAGGCACGGGTAAATCCGTTTGCATTAACTCAATTATAATGAGTATTCTTTATAAGGCTTCGCCAGATGATGTCAAGCTTCTTATGATTGACCCTAAGGTTGTAGAGCTTGGCGTTTATAACGGAATTCCGCACCTCCTTGTGCCTGTTGTTACCGACCCGAGAAAGGCGGCAGGCGCATTAGGCTGGGCGGTTAGCGAAATGGAAAAAAGATATCAGATGTTCGCCGACCGTTCGGTGCGCGATATTGAGGGTTATAATAGGGTAGTCGATACCTTGGTTGACGAGCCCGAGGTTCGCAGAATGCCGCATATAGTTATCATTATTGACGAGCTTGCCGACCTTATGATGACTGCACCTCATGAGGTTGAGGACTCTATAAACCGAATTGCGGCAAAGGCGAGAGCCGCGGGTATGCACTTGCTTATAGCGACACAAAGACCGTCGGTTGATGTGGTAACGGGTGTTATCAAGGCTAATATTCCCACACGAATTGCTTTTGCCGTTTCCTCTCAGATTGACAGCCGAACTATTCTTGATACCGCAGGCGCCGAAAAGCTTCTCGGCCGCGGCGATATGCTGTTCAGCCCCGTAGGCTCATCAAAGCCTAAAAGAATTCAGGGCTGTTTCGTAAGCGACAGCGAGGTTGAAAAGGTAGTAGATTTTGTTAAAAAAGAGGGTAAAACCGATTACAGCGACGATATTATGGTTGAAATCGAGCGGCAGGCGGCTGTTGAAAAGCAAAAAAGCACAGGCCTTGCTGAGGACGGACCCGATTCCGATCCCATGCTTGAGGACGCTATAAGAGTTGTTGTTGAAAACGGACAGGCATCTACCTCGCTTTTGCAGAGGAAATTAAAGCTCGGCTATGCAAGAGCCGCAAGAATAGTTGACGAAATGGAAGAGCGCGGCGTTGTAGGACCGTACGAGGGCTCAAAGCCGAGAAAGGTTCTTATAACAAAGGAACAGCTTATGGAGCGAGAAGCGGCGAGTGAAGAATGAAATCCGATAGAATAAAAACACTTTCAAAGGTTTTCGGCACGATCCTTTGTATTTCCCTTATTTCAGCATTTCTTTTGTATCTGCTTTCGGGAAATTATAAGGATTATACCGACGCTTCTTCAACAGGCAGTCTTGTAAACGCGGAAGATACCGTTTGCTTTACGGATGTCGGTCAGGGAGACTGTACTTTAATTTACAGCCGCGGAAGAACCGCGCTGATTGATACCGGAACTCCCGAAAGCGCGCACAAGCTTTGTAAAAGCTTACGGTCAAAGGGAATTAAGACGTTAGACGCACTTATAATAACTCATTTTCATGACGACCATTACGGCGGAGCAAATGAAATAGCCGAAATGTTCGAAATCAAAAATCTCATTATGCCCGATATGGCAAAGACCGATGAAAACATTTCGGATGTTACCGAGCTTAAGAAATCCGTTCTTGCAGAGGAAAACGAAGTTTATGTTGCAAGAAAGGGAATGAATTTCAGCGTCGGCAATTTCAATTTGACAATAATCGGCTATTATCCCGATTTGTCCGAAGAAAATGACAGGTCGCTTTGTATTATGGCGGAAAACAAGGGCAAAAGAATTCTTTTCACGGGTGACGCTTCCTCCTCTGTTGAGGAAAGACTGCAAAATGACGGAATTGACCTTAACAGTGATATTCTTAAAATCGGTCATCACGGCAGCGGCTCTTCCACATCTGAAAATTTCCTTTTCGCAACCTCTCCCGATTATGCGATTATCTCCTGCGGAGAGAATAATATTTACGGCCATCCGCATAAGCTTCTTCTTGAAAGACTGACAACTCATAAATCCGATATCTACCGCACCGATAAAAGCGGCGATATTGTATTTGAGCTTAAGGACGGAGAAATCACCGATATTCAGAAATCTTCGCCAAACGAAGGCTGATTTTAAGGCAATTCTACTTACGGTAGAATTGCCGTTTTTTATTCTATTCTGATTTTTTTATATTTAGAATTATTATTTATAAGAATAGGATGATTTAAAATTATAATTATAATATAATAGCTTCGTAGTTTTAAGTAAGTCATAATAACGCGGAACGGAGAATTGTTATGTCAGAAAAATTTATTTTATCCTGCGAATCAACTGTTGATTTGCCTTATGATTATGTTACCGGAAGAGATATTTCGGTTCTGTTTTATACCTATCAGGTAGACGGAACGGAATATGTCGACAATATGGGAAGAGACAAAAAAGAGCTTGAAAAATTTTATGAGTTCATAAAAGAGGGAAAGGTTCCGACCACTTCTCAGATTAACGAATATACCTATCTTGATTATTTTGACAGTCTGCTTGCAAAGGGCGATGTTTTGCATATTGCTTTCGGCTCCGGAATGACGCCGTCTGTCAATAACGCAAGAAAAGCGGCGGAAACTCTTAAGGAAAAATATCCCGACAGAAAGCTTATAATTGTCGATTCTCTATGCAGCTGTTGCGGATACGGACTTCTTGTCGATTCGGCTGCAGATATCAGAGACAAGGGCGCTGATATCGAAGAGACAGCAAAATTTGCGGAAGAAAACAGCACAAGAGTCTGCCACCAGTTTTTCTCAACCGATATAAAATACTTTAAAAGAAGCGGAAGAGTTTCCGGACCTGCCGCAACAGTCGCTTCGATACTCGGAATTTGCCCCATAATGCACCTTGACCTTAAGGGCAAAATCGTGGCTTATGATAAGGCAAGGGGCAAGAAAAACGCTGTTAACGCTACTGTTAATGAGATTTTGGAGCAGGCTGATAACGGCAAGGATTATGACGGGAAATGCTTTATCGGTCAGTCAAACTGTATGGAAGACGCGCTTATGACCGCGAGCGCTCTTGAAAAAGCAATGCCGAATTTAAAGGGCAAAATCAAAATATTTGATATCGGAACGATTATTGCCTCGCATTGCGGTCCCGGGACAGTTGCCGTGTTCTTCTTCGGCACAAAAACCCATGTCGATTAAAATATTTTTTAAAATAAAAGCTCTTTTCGGCAATTTCCGAGAAGAGCTTTTTAATATATCTGTTGAAAATAAAAATATGTTGTGCTAAAATATTAAGTAAAGAATTTCTATATGTCAGTTAGTTTAAGCTAACTGACGATCTAATAAAATATCAAAGGATGAAAAGATTATGAGAATTTTGATATTCGGAGCAGGAGTGCTCGGCTGTAACCTTGCGAAAAATTTATTTGACGCAAAATGTGATGTAACCTTGCTTGCGAGGGGAAAACGGGCAGAGGAAATTAAGAAAGACGGACTTAGAATTAAAAATAAGCTTACTTCCCGAATTTCCGTAAGCCGAGTTTCGGTGATAAATAAGCTTGAAGCCGACGACGGATATGATGTTATCTTTGTTTGTGTAAGATATACTCAGATTGATGCCGTTCTCGAAGCTATAAAAGCCAATAATAGCAAAAATATCGTTTTTGTAGGCAATAATGTCCGCGCGGATAAGCTAACCGAAAATTTAAAAGAAAAAAATGTGATGTTTGCCTTTGCAAACTCGGCGGGATATCGCGAAGAAAATCTTGTGGTTTCGGCGGATTTGCATAAGATAACGATAGGGCAGATAAAGGGCGCTTCGGATAATAAAGAGCTTATAGGGAAAATATTTGAAGGAACTAAATATAAGGTCAGTTATGAGCCTGATATGGGCGATTACCTTTTGTGCCATGCGGCGTTCGTAGTCCCGTCCGTTTTTGCATGCTATAAAACCGACGGAAATTTAAAAAAAGTTAAATCGGATAACGCATACTTAAATAAGCTTATAGACGCTAATATCGAGGGCTACCGTGCAATAAAAAATGCAGGCCGTGAAATACTTCCTGTTGAGGATAAGGATTTTGAAAGCGCAAAATACCGCAAAACCTGTTTTAGGTTTTTTAAGCTTATGTGCTATACATTTTTAGGTAAAATCTGTCTTTGCGACCACGCTATGAATGCGGCAGAGGAAATGAGCGCGCTCAATAGGGATTTAAAAGAGTTTTTTGATAAAAATAAAGCCGAATATCCTGTTTGGAAAGAGCTTGAAAAGGAATGCGGAAATTATTTAAGATAAAAGATTTTTAATTAAAAACAACACTCCCGCCTTTATCAAGGCGGGAGTGTTGTTAACCTTTTTTATTTGCTTTTTCCGAGATAAGCCTCTTTAACCGATTCGTTGCTTAAAAGCTCTTCGCCCGTTCCAGAAAGTGTGATGTTTCCGGTTTCGATTACAAAGCCGTAATCCCCGATTTTAAGAGCCATGTTAGCGTTCTGTTCGATAAGAAGAACCGTTATTCCGCTTTCATTTATCGTTTTGATAATATTGAAAATATCCTTAACAACCAACGGAGCAAGTCCTAAAGAAGGCTCATCCATCATGATAAGCTTTGGTCTTGCCATAAGCGCTCTGCCGACGGCGAGCATTTGCTGTTCTCCGCCAGAAAGAGTTCCTGCAAGCTGCCAGTGCCGCTCTTTAAGACGGGGGAAAAGAGAATAAATATATTCGATATCGTCCGAAAGATTGTCCTTTCTTAAATAAGCGCCTATCTTTAGGTTTTCAAGAACCGTGAGGTTAGGGAATACCTTTCTGCCTTCGGGTACTAAGGTTACACCTCTTGAAACTATCTTATCGGGTGAAAGACCTAAGATGTTTTCATTCTCAAAAATTATCTCTCCGTTTTTCGGCTTGACCGTGCCTGCTATTGAACGCAGAATTGTTGATTTTCCTGCGCCGTTAGCGCCGATAAGAGTTATTATTTTACCCTTTTCAACATAAAAGGAAATATCGTTTACAGCCTTTATTCCGCCGAAATTGACGCTTAAATCTTTTATTTCAAGAATTTTCTCACTCATCTTCTGCAACCCCCAGATATGCGTCGATAACGCTTTTATTTGACTGAATTTCGGAGGGAACGCCCTCGGCGATTTCTTTTCCGAAGTCAATAACATAAATTCTGTCGGAAATATCCATTACAAGATTCATGTGATGCTCGATAAGCAAAATCGACAAATCGAATTTTGAGCGTATAAAATGGATAAACTCCGTAAGCTCTTCCGTTTCCTGCGGATTCATTCCGGCGGCAGGCTCGTCTAAGAGTAAAAGCGTCGGTTCAGTCGCAAGTGCACGGGCAATTTCAAGCTTTCTCTGCTTTCCGTAGGGCAAAGATGTGGCTATTTCGTCCTTAACATCCAAAAGGTCGACAAGCTCTAAAAGGTCAAGGGTTTCCTGCCGCATTTTTTCCTCTTCCTTGTAATTGAGCTTAAAGGTTGCGGTGAACAGATTTGATGTTCTTCTTAAATGCTTTGCTGTAAGAACATTTTCAAAAACGGTCATTGACTTGAAAAGACGGATGTTCTGAAAGGTTCTCGCCATGCCGAGCTTTGTAAGCTTATCGGGAGTTTTTGAAATAACCTTTTTGTATTTTCCGAAATTTTCTCCCGCATAAAGCTTTTTCATTTTGCCCTGAGGATGATTTTCGATAACCAATTCGTCATTGAAATATATAGCGCCGTTTGTCGGCTCGTAAATTCCGGTGATAGCATTGAAGGCAGTTGTTTTTCCGGCTCCGTTAGGTCCGATAAGAGCAACTGTTTCGCCCTTGTTTACTTCCATTGAAAAATTGTTTACGGCTATAACGCCGCCGAACTGCATTGTAAGATTTTCAACCTTTAAAACATGCTCTGCCATCAGTTCTCACCGTCCTTTGCTTTTTGCTTTCGGCTTTTGCCGGTAATAAATCTGCCGAATTTAACCAAATCGTCATAAACAGAAATCTCTCTTGAGCCCATAATGCCTTTTCTGAAGAAAAGAACAACGATCATTATAAGAACGGAGAATACAACCATTCGAAATCCCGGTCCTAAAAGCGGAATTTTTGTTCCTGCTTTTGTAAAGGTTTCGACATCTAAGAATTTAAGCCACCATTCGCTGCTTGCATAATAGATAAACGCAGCGATTACAGAACCTGATACCGAGCCTATTCCGCCGATAACAACAACGAGAAGTATCTGATAGGTCATGCTTGAGGTGAACGAAACGGAGGAAACGCTCGTGTTGCACATTGCAAGCATGGCACCTGCTATTCCGCAGAAAAATGAGCTTGTAACAAACGCAATCTGCTTGTGCTTTGCAAGATTTATTCCCATTGCCTCTGCGGCAACCTCGTCGTCACGGATAGCCTTAAAGGCTCTGCCGTAGGTTGAATTTATCATAAGAATTATAATGAAAATACATATTCCCGCTATCGCTACATAAACAAGAATGTTCTTAGGAGCGGTAAAGCAGTTAATGGGGTCGGGTCCGTTTGTTAAAGGACCGAACTGCGTAAGCTGAACGAGTCCGCGGACGATTTCCGCAAATCCTAGGGTAGCTATTGCAAGATAGTCGCTTTTAAGCCTTAAAACGGGAAGACCTACAAGAAAGGCGAAAAACGCCGCAACTATTCCTGCGATAAGTATTCCGACAACGAGCGGAAGCTGAAATTGAATTAAGCTGTCGCCGTAATTTCTGAAAACGGCGGTTCTTGAAGAAACGGGAATAGTGAAAATCGCATAGGCATAAGCGCCGAGAAGCATGAAGCCTGCCTGACCGAGGGAGAAAAGCCCTGTAAATCCGTTAAGCAAATTCATGGAAACCGCGGCGAGCGAAAATGTGCATACCTTTCTTAAAACCGAAAACCACATAGAGGTTTCGGGAACGGTAAACTGAATTACAACAAGACCGATAAGCAATAAAGCGATGAAGGCAAGATTGCAAAGAGTTCTTTTATTAAAAATACCTTTTTTCATATCTTACACCTTCTCCGTGGTTTTTTCGCCGAATATGCCCGTAGGCTTAACAACGAGTATAATTATAAGTAAAGCGAATGAGATTACATCGCTGAAATCCGCAAGACCGAAGGCCTTAGATAAGCTTTCAATAACGCCTATTAAAAGCGCGCCGACAACAGCCCCGGGGACTGAGCCTATTCCTCCGACAACCGCGGCTATAAATGCCTTGATTCCGGGGGTTGAGCCTGCAAGGTGGTTAATACCCGTATTCTTTGCGAAGTATAAAACCGAGCCTACTGCGGCAAGGAAAGCGCCTATAGCAAATGTAACCGAAATAACATTGTTGATTTTAATTCCCATAAGCTGAGAGGTCTCAAAATCCTTAGAAACCGCTCTCATGGACATTCCGAACTTTGTGTGATTTATAACAAGCACCAAAAGCACGGTAAGAACTATAGCGACAATAGGAGAAATAAATACCGCAAGCTTGTCTTTTACACCGAAAAGACGAATGCTGTCGCTGATAACGGGAATATCGGGGAACTGCTTTGAAAGTCCGCCCGTGATATAGCAGACAAGATTCTGCAAAAGATAAGAAACGCCTATTGCCGAAATCATTACAGACATTCTCGGTGCCTGACGCAGGGGAGAATAAGCGCATTTTTCAATTAAGAAGCCTATAAATACGGTAAGAATAATCATAACCGCAACCGACACCCATATAGGCATTGTCGGGAAATCCGCCGCAAGATAAATAAGCATTATGCCGGAAACCATGAACAAATCGCCGTG
>DBKZ01000044.1:468-5667 GCA_002297415.1 Ruminococcaceae bacterium UBA737 | reverse complement strand
CCGAAAAGCTTTGCGATAAGGTTGCCATTATTAAAAACGGCGTTCTTATAAAATCGGGCACTATGGAAGAGGTTAAAGGCGATGAAAGCCTTGAAAGCGTTTTCTTGGAGCTGGAGGAAAAATAAATGGTTAAAATTCTTCTTAAAAAACAGCTGTATGAAATAAATCAGAGCTTTTTTTATAACCGCAAAAAGGGAACGGCAAGGTCTAAGGCTTCAAGCATAATTTTTATAGCTTTCTTTGTTTTGCTTATGCTTGTTGTTTTGGGAGGCATTTTCGGCGGTCTTTCGGTTTTACTCGGTAAGTCTCTTATCAGCGGGGATTTAGGCTGGATGTATTATTGTATTATGACTGGGATTGCAATAATGCTCGGCGTTTTCGGAAGCGTTTTCAATACATATTCAAGCCTTTATAACGCTAAGGACAACGATTTGCTTTTATCAATGCCTATTCCTGTTAAGGATATTATAGCTTCAAGGCTTTTGGGCGTTTATCTTATGGGGCTTATGTATTCGGGAATAGTAATTATCCCGTCCGCAATAGTTTATGTCGTTTTAAAGGGACTGTCAATTAAAGCGCTTTTAGGAAGCCTTATGCTTGTTATAAATATTTCGGTTTTTGTTTTTGTGCTTTCCTGCGCTTTAGGACTTTTAGTCGCAAAAATTACGCTTAAGCTTAAAAATAAAAGCTTTATAACGGTCCTCTCTTCGCTTGTGTTTATTGGCGTATACTATTTTTGCTATTTTAAAGCAAACTCGGTTATAGCTTCAATTGTTAAAAACGCTTCAGAAATCGGCGGAAAGCTTAAAGCAAATTATTATCCTGTATATTTTATCGGAAAATCGGGCGAGGGAGACANNCCGTTGCTCTGCGTTACTGCCTTTGTTGCGGTTTTGTTTTATTTAACCTATCTGCTCGTTTCAAAAAGCTTTCTTAAAATCGCAGTATCTTCTTCGTCGGCAGGCGGTAAAACCAAAAAAGAAAGGATTTCAGAGCTTCGCTCCGTCAAATCGGCTCTTCTTGCAAGGGAATTCAGGCACTATACCTCAAGCGCACCCTATATGCTAAACTGCGGACTCGGAAGTCTGCTTATAGTTTTGGCTTGCGTTGCCGTTCTTATAAAAGCAAACGATTTAAGAGCTTTTGCCGAGCTTTTAGGAAATTTCGGCGGAAAGAAAATCGTCTATTTCGGAATTACCGCAATGTTCTGCATGATATCGTTTACGAACGATATTACCGCTCCGTCGGTTTCCCTTGAGGGAAAAAGCTTCTGGATTGTCCGCAGTCTGCCGATAAAAACATTCGATATTTTAAAGGCTAAGCTTGAACTTCATTTGATACTTACAAGCGTTCCGCTTCTTATTTGCAGTATAATAATATCTGCAGTGCTTAAAATGCCGATACAGTATTTTGCTTTAACCGTTGTATTTCCGCAAATAACAGTCCTTCTTTCGGCTCTTTTCGGACTTTATATGAATGTTTTAAAGCCTAATCTTAATTGGGCAAATGAAACAGCAGTTGTAAAGCAGAGCCTTTGCGTTTTCTTAAATCTTGTCGGCGGTTGGTGCTATACTATCGTCACCTTCGGCGCTTATTGGTTTATGAGAAAAGCCATAAATGTAAGCATTTATATGCTGATTTTAACCCTGATTTCTTCCGCTCTTTGCGTTTTAATTTATAATCTTCTTAAAACTAACGGCGTTAAACGGATAGAGGCTTTATGATTTTAATAGCTTTTAAAGGCTGTAATGACGATTTTGCTTCAAGACATGAAACAGGGTTGTATTTAAGAAACCGCCTTTTAAATGCGGCTTTCGGCAAAGAAGCTGAAAAAAGAGTTTATATCGGTCAGAACGAAAGACCGTGTATAGATATTGAAAACGCCGATATTTCCGTTTCGCATTCAAAAAAGGCTGCCGCGGCGGCGTTAAGCCTTGCGGACCGGTTTAATTCGGAGCTTTTGCCCGAAAACACCGTTATTATAAATGCAACCCTTAAGCATATCGGAATTGACATCGAGCTTATAGAAAAAAGAAATATTCTCTTAAAAAAGAGAACAGTCAAAAAATATTTTTCCGAAAAGGAAAAAAGATTTCTTTTAAGCCTTGATAACGACAGCTTTTTTGAAGAGTTTTTTAAAATGTGGACCGTAAAGGAAAGCTATGCAAAATCAGAATCGGGCGGAATAAAGGCGGTTAAAGCCTGCGATACATTTAAAATTTCACCCCTGTTTTCAAAAAAAATTAAATTCGGGGGAGAAGAATATTTTCTAAGTGTGACAGGGCTCTAACCTGTCGCAATAGCATGTCAGGAGAATAAAAATGGAAATTTCCTATAATGAAAAAACACTTTTAAAAGACGGTAAGCCGTGGATGCCCACAATGGGCGAAATGCAGTATTCAAGAAATGACAGAAGATACTGGAAGGAAACCCTTTATAAAATGAAGGCCGCAGGCGTTGAGATTGTTTCAACCTATGTAATGTGGATTCATCATGAAGAAATTGAGGGACATTATAATTTCAGAGGAAACAATAATTTAAGGTATTTTCTTGAGCTTGTAAAGGAATGCGGTCTGCTTTTGTTTTTGCGGCTCGGCCCTTGGATTCACGGCGAGGTGCGTAACGGCGGATTTCCCGACTGGCTTTTGGAAAAAGGTTTTCAGACAAGAACCAATGATGAAAGATATTTTGCCGAGGTAGAAAAATATTTGAAAAAGCTTTATGAACAGGCGGACGGATTTCTTCTTTCTCAGGGCGGCCCGATAATCGGAGTTCAGGTTGAAAATGAATTCGGAGCGGCTTTAAGACCGTTCGGAAGAGAAGAACAGGAAAAGCATTTTTTAAGGCTTGAAAATATGATAAAGGAAATAGGCTTTAAGGTTCCTCTTTATACTGCTACGGGCTGGGGAAATTCACATATCGGAACATGTCTTCCTGTTTGGGGCGGCTATTGCGATGCGCCTTGGAATAAGGGCTATGAGCCTAATCCTCTTAACGATAATTATATTTTTACCGAAAATCAGAACGATGCAAATATCGCAAGCGATTCGGGAGACCATTCGGGATTTTCTTCGACTAAGGGAAAATGCCCTTATCTTACGGCAGAGCTCGGCGGCGGTATCCACGCTACGCAAAACAGGCGCCCTATTGCAGGTCCGCTTGACATAGGAGCGATGAGTGTAGTAAAGCTCGGAAGCGGAGCAAATCTTTTAGGTTATTATACATTTTGCGGCGGCAAAAACCCTATAGGCGCGCTTTCGACCATGCAGGAATATAAGGACTATGATATGACTCAGCGCTTCTGGACAGGATATGCAAGCGATCTGCCTGTTATAGACTATGATTTTCAGGCTCCGATTTCAAGCTGGCAGGAAATAAAACCGTCTTATAAAGAGCTTAAAAGAATTGCTATGTTTACAAATGATTTCGGCTCAGAGCTTGCGGTTTGCGATACATATTTTCCATTAAGCAGACCTACAGGTCCCGAGGATACTAAAACCCTGAGATACACCTACAGAACAGACGGAAAAAGCGGATTTTTATTTTTAAATAACTATCAGCGAGGTCTTGAGCTTACAAAAAAGAATATCGAAAGCCTTGTTCTCCCATTGGAAAACGGAAATGCTGAATTTAAAAATATAGTTTTAAAAGATAAGGAATATTTTATCTATCCGTTTAATATGAAGATAGGAAACGCTGTTTTAAAAACCGCAAAGGCTCAGCCGCTTTGCATTCTCAATAAAACCGATTATGTTTTCTTTTCCGATACCGACCCCGATTATCAGATTGAAGGGGATTTGGGAGAGTGTAAAATTATAACTATTTCTTCTTCCGACGCGCTGAACGCTTATAAAATCCATACTGATAAGGATTATCTTATCATTTCGCAAGCAAATGTTGTTAATACCGATAAGGATGTATATCTAATCGGAAAAGATATAAGCGAATATAAATCCTATCCGCCGTTTGGCGGAAGTTATCCCGAAATTTCAAAGGAAGATATTTTCACGGTTTATAAAAAAGAATCGAAAGAGCAGACAGTTAAGGTTGAGTGTAAAAAAACAGAATCCGGATATTCCTTGCATATAGATTATCCGCAGCCGCTTATGACAGATGATGTTATCTTAACCCTTGATTATATCGGCGATAAGGGCAGTCTTTATCTTGAAGACGATCTCATTATGGACCAGTACTGCAACGCAAGAGGTCTTAAATTAAATCTTTCCTCCTGTGGATATCCAAGCGAGCTTGAATTTAAAATAACTCCCTTAAAAGAAGACGAACCCGTCTATATTGAAACAGATGTCAAATATGATGAGAACAAAGAAGCCGCATATTTAAAAAATGCTTTTGCTTATGTTCAGAAAAAAGAAATTATTTAAAAAACTTGACAAAACAGGAAAATTATGATATTATAATCGCGGTTAGCAGAGGCTAACCGCGATTTCCTTTCTAATAAAGGATATTTTTTTAAATACATCAGTTAGCAATGGCTAACTAAAATTGCAGGAGAAAGAAATGAGTGTAGTAATAGTAGGCGGAAACGAATGTATGGAAAGAAGGTATATAGACCTTTGCAGTAAGTATGATTGCAAGACTAAGGTATATACTAAACATAACTGCAGTATGAGAAATATCGGTAATCCCGATTTGCTTGTTCTTTTTATGAACACTATGTCGCATAAAATGATTCATGCGGTGACAAGCGAGCTTAAAAGCCCCTCAACTGCGGTTGCAAAATGCAGTTCAAGTTCGGTTTCCGCGCTGAAAAGCGTTTTGGAGGCCCATATAAAAGGGTGATTTTGTGTCAGAAAAAATTTTGATAGAGCAGTGTTCTCCTACACTTGCAGGGATTAAAACAGGAAGTCTTTTTAATATTGGCTTTAAGGATAAAAAAGAATTTTTGGCAAGCATAAGAGAGCTTAATAAAAAGCTTGTGAAAAAGGGAATAAGAACGGTCCCTGTCAGGGTTAAGAATAAAAGCGCGCTTGTTTATCTTTACAGACCCGACTGTTTATCCGAAGATCTTATGCAGGAGGACGCAAAACAAATGCTTTTTGAGAAATCCTATCCGGTTTCCTCTGTCGATTTTTGCGTTGCGGAGCTTGCAAAGAGATTTAAAAGCCGAGAAAAATTCCCGCATGAGGTCGGTCTGTTTTTAGGCTATCCGCCCGAGGATGTAAAGGGCTTTATCGAAAA
>DBKZ01000044.1:0-430 GCA_002297415.1 Ruminococcaceae bacterium UBA737 | reverse complement strand
ACTTGGAAGGTTTACGGCGACAGCGAAAAGGCAAGAAAAAAATTTGACATGTATAAAAGGTGTACAGGACAGTATCTTAAGGCGTTTAACAATAAATGCTCTTTTGAAAGTCTTATTGTATAAATATTTTTTGAAAGGAAGCTTATATTATGAAAAAGGTTGCAGTAATTTACTGGAGCGGAACAGGTAATACCGAGGCTATGGCTCAGGCTGTAGCGTCAGGCGCAAAGGAGGCAGGAGCGGACACAGAGCTTTTATCCTGCGCTGAATTTAACGGAGCGGATTTTGATTCTTATGACGCGGTAGCTTTCGGCTGCCCCGCTATGGGAGACGAGGTTCTTGAAGAGTCCGAATTCGAGCCTATGTTTTCTTCGCTTGAAGCAAAGCTTAAGGATAAAAAGCTTGCTCTTTTCGGCTCTTACGGCTGGGG
>DBKZ01000041.1:1843-13066 GCA_002297415.1 Ruminococcaceae bacterium UBA737 | reverse complement strand
GCATTTACTCGCTTTTTTCTGTTTTGCTTTGCTGAAAAATTTTTAATCCCAATCTCAGCTTGAATTTTGGGTTTTTCGACAGACTGAATCAGTCTCTTAAATTAAGAGACTGATTTTTTAATACTTTTATTTTTTCTCAAATGTCATAGGATATACACTATCCCCATCAAGGTCGATAGTTTTAAGTTCGGAAGAGCCGGTAAGAGTAAACTTGCTGTCGTTTTCAAAAAAGTATTTTTCATAAACCTTTTCGTCTACCGAATAGTTTTTGCCGTCTGAAAGGAACAGCTTACCGTCATCAGCCTTGAAGTTACCTTCGGCCTCCATATCCTTAAAATTCTTTTCAAGCTCCTCCTTATCAAAGGCGTCCTCAATTTCCTTATCCAAATCAATACCTGTCAATGAAATGAATTCATCGGCACTCACATTTATATTTCTCTCTGCCAGAACGGAGTTAATATATTCCTTAAATCCCCTTTTATATTCTTCGCATAATTTATTATAGCCCTCATCAACAGATTTTTCATCTACTTTAAGCTTATATGTATTATCTTCATTGAACTCGAATATAAAATTTACTGTAAAATCATTAACATTTATATATGACGCGACTTCTTCATCATAGCTTTTAAGTTCATCGTTCAATATATCGGAATAATCATAGGCTGCGGTCCAGCTTCCGTAAAACTGCGATGTATCCTTATTTACAATTGTTGCGATTATGCCTAAAACAAAACTAAAAGCCAAAAATCCTGCTATAGAAATCATCAATATCTGCCACCATTTAAGCTTTTTCTTAGCAGGTATGCCCGTTCCCTGCGGCATACCGCCTGCATAAACAGGATTTAAAGGTGTGCCGAAGACCGCATTTGCGCCAAAGGCAGGCGAGTACGAATTATCAAAATGCTGCGAGCCGCATTTCGCGCAGAATTTCGCCTCAGGTTTAGAAGCGGCACCGCAGACTGCGCAATGCTTTTCTTCTGCCATAGATGCTGTTTCACTGACTTTTTCGGTCGGCTGAGTTTCCTTTTCAATCGGAGTTCCGCAATTAGGACAAAGCCCGAATTCCTTTTCAAATTCATTTCCGCAGTTTTTACAAATCATTGATCTTTCATCCCCTGTTTCGGTTATCGTTTCTTTCATATTTATTATTTTAGTTTTGCTTTTAATTATTAAATCATACTGCTTTATTTGATCTATGCCATATCCTACTATCAAATCCGGAGAAAACTTATTAACCGCCTGCAGCAATGTCGGTAATTCATTCCGATCTGCTCGTATTTTAAAAGATTCGCCGTCTCTGCAACAAATAATGACATTTTCATCAGTAGTAATGCTGCCAAAATATGTTGTTGTCTGTATATATACCCATACAACCATAGTATAAGGAATAATAGTTGCGGGGCTTTTAGCAAAGAAAGCTCTCTGTCCCATATATATTTTCGAACGAGGAAGATTAAATTCCGTTGTCTTTATTTCGTTTAAAACTTCCTGTAAGCCCAACTTATATAGGTATTTTACAGATTTACATAACGGATGGAAGAATTCAATGTAAGTCATCGCAGTAGGAATAGCTATGGCGAAAAAAATAAGTCCGCAGGCTAACAATGGATCAATATCTAATATCACTCCCAAAGTTACAAATAATACGGTAATGACAATGTTAGTGATCATTATACATTTTAAAACTTTACCTTTTTTTAATTTCTTTTCAATATCACGATTCATAATATTATATCAACCCTAAGTGTTTTAATAATTTTGTTGAACTCAAGTAACAATCAGATGTTAGTCAGCCTCAAGTTAAGAGACTTTTATAATGTGAGTTCGTTTACCGGAATACTCTTCTATTCCGTTATCAATTTCCGACTGACTTAAAATATTATCGGAATGGAAAATAGTGACCCTGTACCGTTGTGAATTGCCGTCCGGAGTATCCCAGCTGTAATAGTAATAACAGCACTTGTCAGCAGGTCTGAATTCCCATGTTAAAGTACTTCTGCCCTCGTATATCAGAACCGTATTACCGTTCATCGAATAAGTATAGTATTCCGTTTCATACTCGCGCATACCTGTCTGCGGCCTCATTTTAACAGAGCATGTTCCGTCTGCAAAAAAGCGCCATTCATCAGCAAATAAATCTTGAGGTGAATAATCATAAAAATACCCGTCGGTTATTTTTAGCTGTTCAGGGACAGTCTCGGAAACAGAAGAAGGTGCTTCGGGGGAAAATTCCGATACTTCGCTTTCGGATTTTATCTCTTGTGTTTCGGACTCCTCGCTTGGCTTTTCAGTTTGCTTTTCTTGGGATGAGCTTTCTAAAGCCGCAGGTTGTTTTGAGGTATCTTCCGCTTTAATTTCTTTTTTATTAAGGAAAAATACCGCGGTGCAAATTACCGCAAAAACAGCAAGCCCCGAAGCGCAAATTATAATAAGCTGTTTTTTGCTTAAAACAGTTTTTTTTTTTCAGAACCGCTCCGCAATTTGTGCAGAAATTTTTGCCTTTATCATTTTTAAATCCGCATTTTTCGCATTTCATATTTTACTAACACCTCTTTTTTATGCAGAAAAACTTAATTAAGAGAAAAAGCAATCCTTGCAAACGGTTTTGCCCAAAACCTCAGAGTATTCAAAAACGAATTTTCCGCAGTAATCGCAGACCTTGCCGCTGCAAAGGAGCATTATTCCTACAATTCCTACAGCTATAAGAATTCCGATTACTATCCATTTAAGCTGAGAATCTCCGCCGCCGGTCTCAGAGGATTTTTTATAAACAGGCTTTTGCTCATCCGCTGTCATAAACTCCCTTACAAGTGCTACGCATACAATTGAATAAAAAAAGATTTTAACGGCAAGATTGAATGTAAAAGAGCTTTGAGCGGCTCTGACAATATAGCAAACCGCCATTATTCCTGCAGAAAGCGACAAAGCGTCGCTCTGTTTTCTTGCCAAGCACAAAAAGATTCCGAAGAATGAAATAAGCTTTAGCAAAAATTCTGATTTATTGAAGGTGGAAGAAAAACCCGTATCATTTAAAATAAACGAGAGCAGAAGCATTATCGGATATACAAGAAGCAATACCGCCGAAATCTGCAAAAAACCGGCATAAGGCTTTGTTTTTATGTATTCAAACATAGCTGTTCGAACGCTTGCCGTCCCCTCTTTTATTGTATTGTCTTTCTGTTCTTCCGTGCTTTGCTTTGAATTGAATTCGGGGGTTTTATCCGATACTTTTTCTTCGCGAAATTTCTTTTTTTCGGCGTCGTTTTTAGCTGAGGGAATTTGGCTGAGCGTCGGATCCTCATTTAAATCTATAGGAAGAAGCTCCTCAATCCCGCCGTCTTCGGCTTCCGAAAAAGCTTCATCTTCATAAAGATTTCCGCATTCGGGACATATTCCGAAATCCTTAATAAATTCCTTTCCGCAGTTTGAGCATTTTACCGTATCCTGCAAGCCGCTTCTCGCTCCGCAGTTTCCGCAAAATTTTTCATTGGCAGACAGCGGTTCGCCGCAATTTTTACAGTTCATTTTTTAACCTCTTCTTTAACATTTTACTTCCTTCTGTATCTGTAGTAAGTTTTTACTTCACAATTCTCATTTTGTGCAGGCTTTGTGTAAGTATAGTCGCTCCAGTCAGTCCACTTATAATAGTAATAAGTGTATATTTTACTGCGTTCACGGTATCTGTAAACAGTTCTTGTCCCCTCGTAATACAAATAAGAAGCTCTTTTTGTATTGCCTGCATAAGTAGAATCCGGACATTCACCTGAACATTGATGAGGATAGCAATCAAAGCTTCCTATTCCGGGATAGCCAATAGGGTCTCTGTTCTTACTAAGCGCATTGTCATAGTAAACAACTTTTCTTTCTTCACTTACAGCCAGTGTATATCCTTTTGATCGAGCATATTGATTCCATTGATTTTTGGATATCGGATAATATCCTATACCGCCCTCTGCAAATGTAAGCTTATAGTGATAATATCCATATTGAGTTTTCGGGGTGTCGTTTTGTCTGCTTTCGCTGTCAGCAACACGGTTCGTTGACCAATTGCTCCAGCCGCCGTAATTACCCCATACCCAAGTGCTGTTATATTGCGTCCAACCTGAAAGAGAAGAATTTGAGCTTGTAGTAGTTTCTTTGGTTTTATAACGGTATGCAATTTCTATCTGATAATTTTGCTCATCCGTGGGTTTTGCTTCCGACCATGCCGACCAATCGGGGCCTTTGCTTAAGGTTAAAGTGACCTTTGAGCCCTCGGTAAGAGTGGTGTTTGCAACGGGCGACTGCCTCAATACCGAACCGTAAGGTACTGAAGAGCTGTAACCGCCGTATTTAACCTCAACGGTAAAATTCGAAAGCGCACTTCTTGCCGCCGCCTCGGTTTTACCGGTGACGCTCGGAACCTTATAAATCGGTTTACCCTTACTTACATAAATAACGACTGTACTGCCCTTGATCTGGGAAGAGCCTCCTGCAGGAGACTGATTTATAACATTTCCTGCGGCAACCTTTGAATCATAATTTTCGAGAACTTTTACTTCAAATCCGCTCGATTCAAGCGTAGCCTTTGCCTGCGCCTGAGCTTTGCCGACCACATTCGGTACTTTTATTATGGGCTTTCCGCTTGAAACAGTTAAAGTTACCTTATCTCCCTTTTTGACCTTGGTTCCCGCTTTTATGCTCTGCTTAAAGGTCTTTCCCTCGGCAGTATTATCACTCTTTTCATAGCTTACGGAAACTACAAGTCCCTTTGAAGTTAGTGCTTTTTCGGCTGCATCCTTAGTCTGCCCTATAACATTCGGCATATTAAATGCCGCAGGACCCGAAGAAACGATAATTTTAATCTGCGTGCCTTCAGGAATTTTTTCGCCGGCTTTAACGCTCGTATCTATAACTTTACCCTCGGCTACATTTTCATCGCTTCTGGTTTCAATTATCGGGTCTGCAAGACCCGCTTGTTTTAGCTTTAATATAGCCGCATCGGTATCATCCCAAATAATATAAGGGACTGTTGAAATTCCGTTTTGTGCTTCCGTTACTCCGTTTCCGCTTGAAACCGTCAGTGAAACGGTGCCGTTTAATTCAAGATATATGCCGCCGTCGGGAGACTGAAAAACGATTTTGCCGGCTTCAACATATTCGGACTCAACATTTCCGTCCGGAGAAGGCAAAAGTCCTGCTTCTTTGATTTTTTTGATTGCTTCATCCTTTTCATCGCCCTCAACATCGGGAACAGAAACTATACCCTCGGGGATTTCGACACTGTCGGAAAACAGTGAATTAAACTTTATAACACCCGTTGCGAGAAGACCTCCGAAAGCTACAAGCACGGACAGCACCGCAGGAACAGTGATTTTAAGCCAGACAGGCCAATGGTATAAATCTATTTTTTTGATTTTTCCGTATCTTCTTTTAACAGGGATATCTGAATTCAGCTCGTTTATAAAGGAAGCAACATCCGGAGTTCTATCCTCTATTCTTATATTCAATGCGTTTAAAATCGCATTTTCCCTTGTTTCAGAGATATCCTTTATAATTTTATGGGGTTCTGTCAGAGGATCGGTTTTCTTTGTCTCACACATTGCATTTCTGCCCATAGCCTCCGGAGGAGTTTTACCCGTTATCATTTTATACAGGGTTGCCGCAAGAGCATAAACATCAGTATGAGGACCCTGATCTCCTCTGCTGTCATACTGCTCCTTAGGGGAATATCCGGGTTTTACGATAGTCGTAAGGCTTCGGCTGTGTGAGGTTGTAGCATATCTCGAAGCGCCGAAATCTATAAGCTTAACTTCTCCGTTTTTTGTGATAAAGATATTATCGGGCGCTATATCCCTATGAATTATTCCCTCTTTATGTACCGCAATAAGAGAGTTCATTACAGGAAGAAGCATCGCTACAGCTTCATCCTCGGGAATAGGAACGGAACGGTATTCGGTTTTATTTTTTACCTTTATTTCTATTCTTTCGCGTTTTAATCGATCGCCTAAGGTTTCGCCGTCAAGAAATTCCATAACGATATAAGCCGTATCATTTTCAAGAAAGCTGTCAAATATACTGACTATTCCGGGCTCACTGTTAAATTTGGCAAGTCTTTTAGCTTCATCGACAAACTTTTTAAGTCCGTCTTTAAACTGCTCTTCCCTATCGCCTGAAAAAACCGTCAGACAGGACTGACCCGGCATTCTTGTAGAAAACTCGCTCGGCATATACTCCTTTATGGCAACCTTTCGCTCCAGCTTTCCGTCCCAAGCTATATATGTAACTCCAAAGCTTCCGTAGCCCAAAACTCTGCCGACAATATATCTGTTATGTAAAAGCGAGCCGGGGATTATATGTATAGCTTCTTCAACCGGAGTACCGTCAACATATCCGCATGCGGGGCAAACCTCAAGCTTTTCATCGAAAAGCTCCATACAGCCCATACATCTTTTACTCATATTTATTCCCCCTGTTTGTAAAACACAAATTTCTTATAAATATTATTTATTTCCTTATAATTTTTACCGCTTATTTTTTCTTTGAAGCAGGTTTCATTAACAGGAATCTGACCTTCATTCATCTTGCTTATCATCAGCATATTCTGATATTTATTTCCAAGCATCCATGAAAGAAGTCTTTCAGACGCCGCATTTTGATTTCTATTCCCATTTCCCATACTAAACTGCAAAACATAGTTACAGAAAATTTTATCGGAATCATAATAAACATAGGATTTCTGATAATTTGTCATTTTTTCTCTTATTTTATTAAGCTTCATAGTAGATGTCAGAAGAACAGCGCTTTGATTTCCCTGTTTATCAAAGAAAGTATTTTCGTCATTATAATTCTTTTCTTCCAAATTCTTATAAATCAGTGCTTTTTCGTCTTCCGAAACTGCTACGGCGTCGGTTTTAAAATCCGAGACAGAGGAAAAAGACGGGGCAGACCAGTCTATAGCCGTATTACCCTTAGTTATAACGCATGCCATGGGGATTTCTATACCGAGGGGAATTTTTTTAACAAGATCTGCTGCATTTTTGTTTATAAAAAGACAGCTTTTCGCCTGAGAGGATTTATAAACATTTCCTAAGCCCTTTGCCTTTAAAAGCACATTCTCCGACGCTTCATCGCTTTCAAAAATATTCGGCAGAGAATTATTTTTTGCGGCATTTTCAAGTTCACTGTAATATTCCTCTTCTTTTATTGCCCTTGTTTCGATTTTCACATCCGGAAATTTTGATGTGAAATCAGAAACAATACTGTCAACAGCCGCTTTTTTATTGCTTCCCTCGCTTATGCTGTACCAAAAAGAAATATCGGCTTTTTTAAGATATTCTTCGCTTTTCTTTTTATCATAGGCATTAAAGACCGCACCCGAAAGCATTGCAAGGCAAAGAAATGCGGCGACGATTCCGCTGAGTCTCCTTCTCTTTCTGAGCTTTTTTTCTTTTACGAGCGTAATAACCTTTTTTTCTCCGTTTAAAGCCTTTAAAAAGTCCTTAACGGTTTTAAACCTCATGTGCGGTTCAACAGCCATAGCTTTCATAATCGCATTACTGAGATTTTCAGGAATATTCGAATCAAGCTCATGAGGAGGAATAACCTTATCCTCAATTTTTCGGTTTGAAGCCTCATCCGGCTTAACGCCGGTTACTGCGGCATACACTGTCGCTCCGAGAGCATAAATATCAGACCAAACGCCTACTCCCTTCATACTGTCATATTGCTCGGGAGGAGAGTAACCCGGTTTTAAAATTATATCTATAACATCATGCGATGCGTCCGGCAGATAAGCGGCACCGAGATCCAAAAGCACGCTATGCAGTTCGCCATCCGAAATAATAAAAATATTATCGGGGGCTACATCTCGGTGAACTATTCCCTTTGAATGAAGAAGAGAAAGCGCATTACCGGCTTCGGTTGCAATAAACACTGCAAAATCGGCAGAAATTTTTCCGCCGTGTTTTTTCAAATAACAGCTCAGGTCCTCTCCGTGAAGAAGCTCCATAACAAAATAGGCGGTGTTATTTTCCTCAAAGAATTCGAAAACATTAGGAATGAATTTACTGTCGGTAAACTTTGCGAGATTTCGCGCTTCATCCAAAAATCTTGCTTTTCTGTACTCATACTCTGAAACAGTTTCGCTTTTTTTGCCTACTATTACATCGCTTACTCCGACAGCCCTTGTCATAAGGCGGCTGCAAAAAAATTCCTTTACCGCAACCTCGGCTTCAAGCTTTAAATCCCACGCTTTATAAAGAATTCCGAAGCCTCCTGAACCTATAGCTTTTCCGATAAGATACCTACCGTTAAGAATAGTACCCGGGCTTAACTGAATAGGTTCGCTCGGAGCGATTTCCTCACTTGCACCGCAGAAAGGACAGTTATGAAGGTCGGAGCTGTATTCCTTAAAACACAAAAGACATCTTTTCATCGCTTACGCTCCTATATAATCCGTCCAAGAAAATTTTTCCGAGCAAAGCGGCATAAGCATATAGGCATTCTTATTTATATCGCCGAAGCTTATTTTATCAAAGGCGCCTATCTCCTGTGGCATAAGAACAAGAGACTCATTAAGATATGTAAGAGAACTGCTTTCGCCGTTCATAATAAGGAATTTTCTTGTATTGGGTTCATATATAAGCTTTGCATGGATATTGCTTGCGGAAACATAATTATCATTAAAAATCGCTATAGTATAATTTGAATTTCTGCCTATAGTATTTTGCCCTGCGCTTATCGGATAGGTCTTGCCCAGATTCACACCCTTTATGCACACAAGCCAGCCGACAGGGAAATCAACCGATTTGGTTTCATCTGTCTGCGGCTGATTTTCTTCTGCTGAAGAGGCCGTCGGAGTTCTGAAAACGCCTATAGTTTTGCTGTCGTTTGATCTAACCTTATTTATTTCCGCGCTCAGACACGGTGATTTTTCTTCCTCTTCTTTTACGGGGGTCTGTTCAGGTTCGAAATCAGCAATATTTTGCATCGGCTCCTCGGGTTTTATAATTTCAACCGTTCCTTCCGACTCCACATCTTCCGACACAAGCTGCGCCTTAGAGGGCGTATCGACAAATCTGCCTGTCGTCTTTTCATCGACGGTTATTACTTCCTTTTCTTTTTTTCTGAAAAAAGATTTTTTTGCAGGCGCCTTATCAATCGGCGCAGACGAAAGGTTTTCAAGTTTACGCTTTGCGCCGCACTGAGGACAGCTTGAAAATTTATCCCCGTCAAAAAAGTGTCCGTTTTCGCATTTAATTACATTCATTGTTATTCCTCCGAATTATTTTATTTTTATTATTGCAAATGTTGTATTATCCATTGACGCATCAGTTTTTTCTGCCTGTCTTTTAGCCTTATAGATAAGCGCGTCAGCCGCGTCGGCGGAGTTTTTGAAATTTGTGAGAATTTCTTTTATAAGCTCATCGTCAAGCAGTTTATAAAGTCCGTCGGTGGTAAGGAAAACAGTGTCGTTTTTTTCAAGGAGAAGCATCGGATTGTTTGTATCTATAAACATCAGTCCGCCCATTCCGAGAAACGATACCAGCATATTCCCGTCGGATATTTTGCTGTCATATTCCTGCTTTTCAATTTCTCCTGCCTCAAGCTGAAAATTCAGCAGTGTTTTCATATTGTGATCGGTCGTTGCCTGTATAAAATCGTTATTTCTCAAAAGATAAATTCTGCTGTCCCCTACCGAAAGCCACTGGAGAAGGCGTTTATAAAGAAAAACAGATACCGCGGTTGTTCCTGCCATCAATTTGTTGCCCTCTTCGTCAAGCAAAGCATTTATTTTTCGGTCTGCTTCTGCCGCCGCGTCAATATAGCAGCTTCTTATACTTTGTTCATCCCTTAGCCTTTCGCAGGCAGAGATCAATGTCTCTGCTCCGATTTTTCCTGCAAGCTTACCGCCCTTGTGGCCTCCCATTCCGTCACATAGAGCAACAGCTCCGCAATAATCGGAAATGAAATATCCAGAGGTGTCCTGCTGTTCTCCGCGGTCTCCCAAGACAGAATGGATAACAAAATCAAAATATTTGTTTTTGCCGGAAAATGTATAGTAATCCTTAGACGAAATCATTTTTTATCCTCCTATACATTAAAAACGGCAATTGCGGAAAAATTATCCGCATTCTTAGTTTTTCCGTTTCTTTTAACCTCTTCGGTCATCATTTCGAGCCATTCGTCTACAGACCCCGAAGCCTTTAAAAGAGAGCACATTTTCTTTTCATCTATAAGCTCCCAAAAGCCGTCCGAGCAAAGCAGAAAAGCCGAATACTTTTTCAGTGGCAAAGGCTTTGAAAGCTCATAGCTTTCATTTTCCCATTCTATTCCCATAACTCTCAGCACTATATTCCTGTCGCGGTGAAATCTTATTTCGGATTCCTTAATATCATGAGAAAGAGCGAGCATCTGCGGAACGCTATGGTCAAGCGTTCGCATTTTAACCTTATTTTTAGAAAAACAATAAAGTCTTGAATCCCCGATATGACCTATAAACAGCTCATTTCCGTCCGTCACCATTGAAACAGCCGTTGTTTTCATTTTGTTTTGGGCATTAAGACGCTTTTGCTCGGAACGCAGAATTTCCTGCGCCGCACAAAAAGCGCAGTCCAAAAATCCGGCTATATTTTCCGTTTTATAAAAAACATCGCTGAAAACCTCGCTTACAAGCTTTGAGGCTTTATCGCCCATTCCGTGTCCGCCGAGTCCGTCACATAAAACGCAGCCGAAATTATCGCCCGATTTGAAAACACTGATTGAGTCCTCATTTATCTCTCTTGCGCCCTTATCCGTTACTGTTGCAAACTGAAGCATTATTCCGCCTACCTTTTATCCTTATCTATAAATTTAAGACTAATAACAGCAATTACCGCGTAGAGCAAGGTAAACGATATCAAAATCGTCCACATTTTTGAAAGGTTTCCTGCCGTATATTTATATTCATCCGATGCTTTCTCAAGAGGAATCAAAATCGGGAGAGAATTGATGTCGGATGTTATACAAATAGCGTTTAGTCCCCATTTGGCAACGGTAAGCTTTGCGATTTTTTCCGTAAAGCCCTTAAGCTCGAATATCATTCCCGACATTACAAGCTGAACTATAAGCACAAAAGGCATGACGGTCATAGCCGTATTCGGGGTTTTAACTATGCTTGAAACCATCAATCCTAAGCTGTCGGAGCTGAAAATGATTAAGAAAAAGGTTATCAAAAGCTCTATTACCGTGGGAAGAATT
>DBKZ01000041.1:0-1806 GCA_002297415.1 Ruminococcaceae bacterium UBA737 | reverse complement strand
CCCCTGTATCGGGAAGATTTTTACGGTTTGCAAAGCATATTATTGCGGTTACGATTACCGCCTCAACAATACAAAGTGTCATTTCAAAAATCAGGTGTGAAGTAATGTATGACGAAATATGCATTCCCGATCTATGCTCGCGCTTTATAATTGCCCGTTCCTTACAGATTGATTGGATAGAATTGAAAATTCCTATCCATATACAAGCGCAAACAAGCGCGAACGCGCCGTTTTGCGTAGCTCTGTACTCTGCAAACATATCGGCGCTCGTCACAGAACAGATAATAAGCGTTATTATTGCCGAGCTTATAAATACCTTCCAACCTTTATCGTTAAAAAACACATTGAAGCAAGTTTTAGTGTATATTTTTACCTGATTAAATCTCGTTTGCATAATTATTCTCCTCTTTATACTTTTCAATATAATAATCAGACATTGAATCCGTATTTATTCTTTTTACAACACCCTCTAAAGATTCGGTATCAAAATAATCGAGAGCCTCACTGACCGAACCGTAAAAGGCAAGATGCCCGCAATTTGTTTTTTTGCTTTTGGCAAGCACGATTACCTTATCGAACAAATTTGAAGCGCGGTCGGGAATATGGGAAATGACCATTACGATTTTCCCCTCGTCTGCTATTCTTCTTAAATTCTGCATAAGCTTGCCGGCTTCGGGTCCGTCGAGTCCGGAATCGGGTTCATCAAGGAAAAACAGGCTCGGATTGGCTATATATTCTACCGCTACGCTTATTCTTTTTTTCTGTCCGCCCGCAAGCTTAGAAACCAAATGGTCTTTAACCTCCCAGAGACTGAATACCTTTAAAACCTCTTCCACTCGCTTTTTCTTATCGGATTTTTTCATACTGACGGGAAGCTTCATTTCAGCCGCGCTTTCGAGCGTATTGAAAACGGTATCGCTTCCTCTGACAAGATCCTGCTGAGGGACATACCCGATTTTTTCCTTTACGGCTTCGTAATCGGCATAGAGGTCGGTATTTCCGAGCATTATTTTACCGTTTGCCTTTTCATAACCCATTACGGCGTTCATAAATGTTGTCTTTCCGGCTCCTGAGCCTCCGAGAATCAGCACCATATCGCCTGAATCTATATCAAGCCTTATATTTTTAAGCAAAACAAGCTTCTTTGAATGCTGCATTACGCTTCGTTCTTTAATATCAATTTTTAGGGATGAAAGCTCGGACTTTTCTTTTTTTGTCTCCTTTACAGGCTTTTGAAAAGCGATATATTTTTCATAATAAAAGAAACAAAGGCTTTTGATTTTAACGCAATCGCCAAGCTTAAGATATTTTGGTTTTTCAATTTTTGCTCCGTTAAGGAAAATATCTCCGAATCCTTCAGCGCAAGCAACCGCCGGACCGTTTTTTGCCATAAAAAATCTCGCTTCTTTAGACTCATGATTGTTGCCGATAAAAACCTCGGAAAAATCGTCTCCGAGTGCAAACCGTTCCGTTTTAAAGCTTTCGGGATAATCAGTGGTAAAAACAGCGGTAACAGCCCCTACAGCTTTACCGTCCTGCCAATTAAAAATCTGCAGAACATCTCCGTCTTTAAGATATGTTTTTTTCTCATCCTTCAATTTAATTCCGTTCAGATATGTAACATTTGAGCTTTTGAAATCGGTATAACAGAAATCACCATTATCAAATTCTATCACCCCGTGTTTTCTCGACACAAAATCTTCTCTTAAATTTATATCCGCACGAAAGTCCTCGGTGCTTCTTCCGACAATCATAAATTTTTTAAGCCTAACCTTTTCTATATTTTTTCCGGAAAAGATTATCAAT
>DBKZ01000093.1 GCA_002297415.1 Ruminococcaceae bacterium UBA737 | reverse complement strand
CACATAATTTGAAGAAGAACCCTTTTTGATTTTTGTGCCGTAGGCACACATTCGTCTAATGTCTAAAATCTAATATCTATCATCTAAAAAACACGCCCCTATGCTTTTGGCATAGGGGCGCAGGTTTTTAAACTATTTACTGTTCGGGAAAATCGTTTTGGTCGGGTGAGGTATCATCGCCGACGAAATTAAGTCCGTCGGTTATTTCTTCGTTTACAAACAGACCCTCCGAATCGTCCTCAAAATCAAAGCTGTTTCTTCTCTTCCTTGAAACAAGTCTTACAATAAGAAGTATGATAAGGACTACGATGCAGACCGCGGCAAGCAGAAGGAATACAACTATCAGTTTTGCAGAGGAAGAGAGCTTTAAGAACTTATCAAAAAGTCCGCTCTTTTGTGTGCTTGCTTCCTTGACCGCTCCCATTTCAAAATCGGGGGCTCTCTGCAAAGTCTTTTCCTCAAAATCATATCTGAAGTATGAATCGCTTCCGCCGTTATAGCAATAAAGAATAAAGAAATCGACCATTTTATCAGAGGTGAACTGCATGGCTTTTGCTTTAACTCCGTTTATTTCGACCTCGGTCTTTTTAAATCCCTCGGGAACTGCCTTAGGCGATTCCTCGATAATATAAAGCTTATTATTTGAGACTATATACGGGGCAACCGTATAATTTTCCTCATTCTTGATATAAAGGACATTTGTTTTCTGCTCATCCTCATCGGCCGTAAGATAGCATAAGGTATATTTACCTGCTTCATCGGAAAGGCAGGGGATTTTTGTATCCTTTCTTGCGAATTCGCCGACTGTAAATCCGCCGAAAGCCGTATAAGCGGCGGCGTCTGCAACCAAGTGGTAATCCTTGCCGTCAATTTCAACGAGAAGCGGATCGCTGTCGCGAAGTTGTTGCTCATAAGCCTTGGTTTCTTCCTCGGTCATTCTTTTAATTTTGATTGTATAGGATTTTTTAGCCGTACCGTTAGCCGCGGTGACGGTAACGGTTACGGAATTTTCTCCGACCTTAAGTTTTACTGTTCCTGCTCCTGCGACTGTAGCGCCGGCGTCGGCAACGCCTGCCTTTACAGAAACCGAATCAACGGGATTTTTTACAAACGCCGTATAAGAAGTAGTATTCGGATTGAATGCGGGAGAAAGGGTTGCTCCGCTAACCGATAGCGAAGAAAGGGTTGCGTTTTCAGATCTTGAAACATTAACGGAAACTGACGAAGAAGCCGACATTCTCGTTCCCGCGATATTAACGCCTGTTACGGAAGCGCTGACAGAGCCGTCTCCGTTTGCAATTGCCATAAACTTAACCGTATAAGTAGCGGTTTTTGAGGTTCCGTTAAAGCCTGTATCTATTATTTTGACTGCGCCGTTTCCCACAGTTGCGTCTCCGCCGGTAGAAGAGGAATATTTAAGCACTCCTGTAGAAAAGCTTATATTTGCCTCTGCGGCGCCGATTGCGTCGGACGCGGTATATTTAACTGTGACCGTAACCGTATTGCCGACGCGGAATTTTCCGCCGTTATTTATTCCGAGCGAAACCGAAGCCGTTGCAGCGGAAGCCGAAAAACAGAAGGCTGATACGGCAACGGTTACTGCCAAAAGCCATGAGGCTATAATTTTAAAAGTTTTTTTCATACTGAAAGCTCCTTTTATTTATAAAGATGTTCTCATACCCAAAAGATAGAATTTGACTGCCGCAAGATCGACAACATCTATAACCCCGTCTTTATTTATATCGGCGCGATTAAAAGCCGCTCCGCTCAACTGCTGTCTGCCGAGCATATGGAATTTCATTGCCGCAAGGTCGACTATATCTATAGCTCCGTCTCCGTTAACATCGCCGTTAGTTCCCGACGGTGTAGGTGTCGGGTCGGGGGTTGGATCGGGCGTAGGAGTGGGGTCGGGATTACTGCTTTGGTCGGGCTTTATAGAAACGGTATCGGGAATAGAGGTATAAACCGGAATTTTAAAAGTCATAGCAATTGAAGCATCCTTTAAAAAAGGTTTTGAAAAATTAGCGGCGTTATTTTTTGCATCCCAAAGACTTGTTGCATACTGATGAGTATAATAAGGCGCACTTACAACATTAAAATTCGTATAATAATATGTATCCTGTCCTCTTTCGATGTATCCTGCCTTATATGTCTCGGCACCGCCTAAAATTGAAGCCCGTCTCGAGGTCCATCCGCTTTTTTTTGCATATACCAAGCCGCTTTTTACTACATCCTCCTGTGTAGTACCCGAAGCTCCGAAATTAAAGAAATTATAACAATTTTCATATCCGGCAACCGTTCCGCTTATAAGCCTGCTGTCTCCTTCTTTCCCTTGCTCGGAAATAATTTTGCCTGCTATAATGCAAGGGCTTACAAGAGTATTTTCAGAAGCGTAAATAATATCTTCTATATAAGCATTTTGATTTCCGTCATACCCGTTTTCTAAGAAAGTTCCTTTTACTATCGTTTTTACAAAATCAACAGTATGCAAATTCGGATCATATCCTTGCTGGGCAAACATATAAATATCCGTGCCCGAGAGGAAATTTCTCGGGTCCATAAAATATGCTATGGCTGTTCTGGAAGCATAAAACCAATTACCGTCTACAACTTTTCTTGTACCGTCCGGATTAAATGCCGAGGGCAAAGAAGAATACCATCTCGCATCTTCGAAAACAGGCCAACCTTTTGGTGCTACTTTTACATTGCTGTTATATTCGGCATTGACTGCCTCATCAAAAGACATATTAAGCTTATCGGGAATGAATTTATAATTAGGGTAAATATTATGAAGAACCCTTAAATACGGCTTATAGTATTCGGGAAACTGGGCAAGCAGGGTTTCGAAATCACCGTCAACGGTTTTAATAGTGATATAATGGCCGTAAATATAGCCCTCCTGACCGTTATATCTTACCTTATACCAATCGGTACCGTGGTCCGCTTCTGCCTGACTGCCGGTGACCTTGCTTATAATTTCAACCTCAGTTCCAATCTTTAAACTTGTAATTTCTTGAGAATTTGTTGTAGCCGCAGCTCTTATTCTAACACCGTCGCCTGTTACAATTCCTATTGAATTCTGAGCCGAGACAAAATTATCAGTGCAAAAAAGGGCGGCGACAACCGTCAAAACAGCAAGGAACATACTTAAAAATCTTTTTTGTTTCGACATATTATCCCACCCTTTGATATAACAATACATTTTTATTATAAACCCTGTTTGTTCCGCTGTCAACACCTAATATGTTACATATTATGGTATTAGATAACACAACTTCCAAGGAATCTTATTTCAAGGATTTTGTTTTATCTAAATGAAAACACGGAGGAAGATAAAATGGCAATATTTACCAATCAGGCGACCATGACCTACAACGGACGCACGGTGAATTCAAACATCGCAACGGGAAATCTTTTAGAAACCCTTACCATGACAAAAACACCCGTCTCGGCAAGCTATAGTGTGGGTGATAATGTAACCTATGTTATAAATCTTATAAATTCGGGAACTTCCGCATTAAACGGAATAACCGTTACCGACAATTTAGGTTCTTATCAGACAACAGGCGGTACAACGGTTTATCCCTTGACCTATGAGGCAGGTTCTATTAAATTTTATATTAACGGCGTTTTACAAACCGCTCCTACCGTAACCGCAAGTCCGCCGCTTTCTATTACAGGAATAAACATTCCCGCAAACTCAAATGCCGCAATAGTTTACAATGCCGATACCAACGAATTTGCGCCGATAGCCGCCGCGTCGACAATTGCAAACACCGTTACGGCAACAGGCGCCGGACTTACCGCTCCTATAACCGCCGAAGCCACCGTTACGGCTTCCGCTCAGCCCGAGCTTAACATTATAAAGGCTATAAGCCCTGCAACCGTTACTCAAAACAGTCAGGTAACCTATACCTTTACAATTCAGAACACCGGCAACACCGCAGCAGTCGCCGCAGACAATGTAATAATAACCGACACCTTCAATCCCGTGCTTTCGGATATTGCGGTCACCTTTAACTCAACCGCATGGACATCACCCACCAACTACACCTATAACGCAACCTCCGGATTATTCACAACTGCCGCAGGACAAATCACCGTTCCTGCCGCAACCTACACTCAGGACCCGACTACAGGCGTTATCACCGTAGTTCCAGGGGAAAGCGTTCTTACGGTTACAGGCACTATCTGATAAAATTTAAGGGCGGCTTTATAAAAAATGACCCGTGTAGCAAATACACGGGTCATCAACATTTAAATTTCTATTAAAGAAGAACAATTCCCTGTTCCTTACAGCGTTTCATTTCGCTTTCGGGCCAAACGGAAGCATGAACCTCACCGATATGCGCCTTTTGAAGAAGGAGCATACAGAGTCTCGACTGTCCTATTCCTCCGCCTATAGTATAGGGAAGCTCGCCGTTTACAAGGGCTTTATGGAAAGGAAACTCCAATCTGTCGAGCGCGTTTTCCTCTTTAAGCTGAGAAAAAAGGCTATCCTTATCGACTCTTATTCCCATTGAGGATATTTCGAACGCGGCGTCGATCACGCGGTTATAGACGATTATATCGCCGTTTAGCTTCCAATCGTCATAATCGGGGGCTCTGCCGTCATGCTTTTCTCCGTTTTTAAGTCTGCCGCCAATCTGCGTCAGGAAAATCGCGCCGAATTCCTTTGCGGCTTTATTTTCTCTTTCCTTAGGCGAAAGCTCGGGATATTTTTCTTCAAGCTCATAGGTTGATATAAATTTTATCTTTCTCGGAAGATAATTATCAAGCTCGGGGTACTGTCTTTCGATACCGTCGGCAGTATTTAAAATTGCGGAATAAATTCGGTATACCGTATCCTTAAGATAATCAAAATTTCTGTCTTCTTTTGAAATCACCTTTTCCCAGTCCCACTGGTCGACATAAAGGGAATGGATACTGTCGCAATGCTCGTCTCTGCGGATTGCGTTCATATCGGTATAAAGACCGGTGTGCATTTTAAAGCCGTATTTAGCGAGCGCCATTCTTTTCCACTTTGCAAGCGAATGGACAACCTCGACCTCCTCGCCTGTTTCCAAGATATCAAAGGAAACCGGTCTTTCAACGCCGTTAAGGTCGTCATTCAGTCCGCTGCCCTTTTTAACGAAAAGCGGAGCCGATGCGCGGCTTAAATTAAGCCCGTCGCAAAGGTTTTCTTCAAATCTATGTCTTAACGCTCTTATAGCCTTCTGAGTTTCAAGAACCGAAAGCTTAGACTTATATTTTTCCATAAATATAACCTCTTAAGAAATATTTCCGACAGTGCGCGGATAAAGAATGACATCGCGGATATTCGAAACGCCCGTGACATACATAATAATTCTCTCAAGTCCGAGGCCGAAGCCGCTGTGCGGAACAGAGCCGAACTTTCTTAATGACAGATAATCCTTATATTCATCAAGATTCATATTTCTTGCTTTCATAGCTTCAAGCAGCTTATCAAGGTCAGCCTCTCTTTCGGAGCAGCCGATTATTTCACCGACGCCAGGAACCAAAAGGTCGGTTGCGGCAACGGTCTTACCGTCCGGATTTTGCTTCATATAAAAGGATTTTATTTCCTTAGGATAATCGGTGAGGAAAACAGGCTTCTTGCAGATTACCTCAGAAATATATCTTTCATGCTCGGTCATAAGGTCACAGCCCCACTCGACGGGGTATGCAAAGCTTTCTCCGCTCGCCTTTAATTTTTCTATAGCCTCGGTATAGGTCATAACGGCAAAATCGTGGCTTACAACGGTTTTAAGCTTTTCTATAAGTCCATTTTCAAAATGCGCGTCGAAGAATTTAAGCTCATCGGGGCATTTTTCAAGCACTGTATTTATAATATGCTTAATCATTTCTTCTGCAATTTCAATGATATCGGGAAGCTCCGCAAAGGCAACCTCCGGCTCTACATGCCAGAACTCGGCGACATGGCGGGGAGTATTGCTTTTTTCCGCGCGGAAGGAGGGACCGAAGGTATAAATTTTACCGAGGCCCATTGCGGCGACCTCGCCCTCAAGCTGTCCCGAAACCGAAAGAGCGGCTCTTCTGCCGAAGAAATCGGCGGCATTGTATTCCTCTTCGGATTTATATTCGGTGCTGTAGCCGATTGTCGTTACCTTAAACATCTCGCCTGCTCCCTCGCAGTCGCTTGCGGTGATAAGGGGAGTATGAATATAGGTATAATTCCTGCTCTGGAAAAACTCATGAATAGAGGCCGAAACAACCGAACGGACTCTCAAAACCGCATTAAAGGTATTTGTGCGGACTCTGAGTGCCGGAATTGTTCTTAAATATTCAAGAGTATGTCTTTTTTTCTGCAAAGGATAATCGGCAGGGCACTCACCCAAAACCGATATTTTTTCGGCATTTATCTCAACGTTGTCCTTAGCGACTACAGACTCTACAACCTTACCCTCGACCTTAAGCGAGGTTCCGAGCTTAAGAAATTCCGAGATATCCGATAAAACCGATTTATCAATAACAATCTGAAGATGCTTTAAGCTTGTTCCGTCATTAAGCTCGATAAAAGCCATATTTTTTGAGTCGCGCGAGGTTCTGACCCATCCGCAGACCGTTACTTCCTTTCCGACAAAGGAAGAATCCTTTAAAATTTCCGCAATATCAATATGCTTCATAATATTACCTCCGAAAATATAAAAAAGCGCCTTATACCGTCCCAAAAATTTTCAGGACGGATAGACGCTTAAAATTTATCCGCGGTGCCACCTAAATTACCTTTTTTAATAAAAGGTCACTCAACAGCCGAAAAGCCGCTTTCTTCTTAACGCGAAGCCACGGTGCCCCTAATCGGCAAAAAGCCTTTAAGTTTACAGCTAAAAAGTGTTATTCACAAGGTGCGTATGCCTGCGTTTCCACTGTCCGCCGGTCACTGCCCACCGTTTACCCTGCTACTTGTCTTTCTCAATGCTTTTAAACAATTGGAATTATATCACTTATAATTTATTTTGTCAAGGGAGTGTGATCATATTCAAAGCCGCAATGCTTTAAAAATTCCTTTGCCATAAGCGTTGCGCCTATCTGATTCGGGTGAACCCTGTCCCAAGCGATAAAAGAGGACTGGCGGAAGCTTAAATAATCCTCATAGGTTTTTTGAAAATCTATGAATGTGCAGCCGAACTTATCGGCAAGCTTTTTGACTATTGCGCCGTATTCATCCATTCTCTTTCTCATCGGGTCCTCACGGTTAGGCTCCATATAATAAGGCGTTATAAGGAAAATACCCTTGACCCTATCCTTCATTTTTATAATCATTTCGGTGAGATTTTTTTCATATTCCGCAGGCTGAACCTGAGCGTCAAAGCAGGCGGGAGTATCAAACTGTCTCCACACATCGTTTATTCCGATACAGATTGAAAGCCAATCGGGATTAAGGGATACAACATCGCGGTCATATCTTTCAAGCAGGTCCCTGCTGGTATTTCCCGAAATTCCGCTGTTTGTAATCCTGAGATTTATTTCGGGATACCATACGCTTAGGCAAGCGATAATAAATCCGAACCCGTTTTTAGGCGGCAGATTTTTCGCATAGCCATGTTAAAATACTCGTTAATCTGACAGGATCAACTGCGTTTTTGCCTCGCTCT